>CBINKF010000151.1:0-6974 GCA_966251115.1 uncultured Cellvibrio sp. | reverse complement strand
GGGCGAGCAGGCGCCCAGCAGCGACACCAAAGCCAGGACCAGGAGCCCCCGAACCGACAACCCTGACCAAGTTTTAATCATTTTTTGCATAATCATCTCCCATCTATTCGCCCTCGCAGGTTTCGAAAGCGCGCATTTTTGGGGAATTATACTAGCAGAGATCAACGACAAAACGCCGCCCGTCGATTTATCTGCTGCGTAATCTTTACATTCGTCAAAAAAAACGGGGCCCTGAGGCCCCGTTTCGCTACACAGCCATTAATTAGGGCAACGTGTTCAAGTGGTTTTTAACTGGAACAGAAAAGTTGCGACCATCGTGCACATCCCAGTTGATCGACCAGGTCATCACACCGCGGAAGGTGGGATAAGCATTGGTTGGGCTGATGCTGCCACAATTGGTCTTCAAGGTCAGGCAGTCAACTGCACGATTGATATCGGCAATGCTCGCCTGACCAGAACCGGCTGATGATGGACCTGAAGGCAGCCCCAGGGCCACCTGGTCAGCGCGCAAGCCTTGGAAGCTGGTGCCATTGCCCAGCGGGAAACCTTCCACCAGCATTTTGATAGAGGCAACCATCATGTCTTCAGAGCCCGCCGCCAGTGCGCTGTTGGAGTAAGGTGTAGACAGGCCGCCATTGTTGTACAGCTGCACATGGAGGATATCCAATTGATTGCGCAGACCATCGATCAAGGGCAGATAGGCGCCCCAAATACCACTGTAAGCGATGTAGCCACCCTGAACATAGGGGTGCTCTGGCGCCATAGACAGGTAGAAATTGGGGTATGCCGCATCCAACTGCTGCAGCGCGCTGGTCAGGTTGGGGATCACCGCCGCACCGTGCATTACACCCGCACCGCTCTCCAGGTCGATATCCAGACCATCAAAGCCGTATTCGTTGATGATGGACTTGGCGCTATTAACAAAGTTGGTCACATTCGCTGCGCTGCCCAGGCTGACAGTACCGTTTTGGCCGCCCAGCGACAGCACCACAATCTTGCCTTGCGCGCGCTTGGCCGCCACATCGGCAATAAACTGGGCTTTGTTCAGGGCTGGGTCCAGGTTGAATGCCAGGTTGCCATTGCCAGCGTCATCAGCGAAGGCAATTACAATCACATCCCAGGTGCTATCCACGTCCGCCAGACGGATCAGACCGCTGCCATTGTCAAAGTTGTGCCAGTAGCCAACCAGCGCATGCTTGGGAATAGCAGCCGCATTGCCTGGGCCACGGGTGCCACCTGTAGAAG
Organism: uncultured Cellvibrio sp.; assembly: GCA_966251115.1. GTDB lineage: Bacteria > Pseudomonadota > Gammaproteobacteria > Pseudomonadales > Cellvibrionaceae > Cellvibrio. The sequence goes on along the minus strand of CBINKF010000151.1, from coordinate 5,729 downwards.
AACTGGAGCTGGAGCTGGAAGAAACCACAGAGGAACTGGAAGACTTGGAGCTACTGGACACTACACTTGAAGAAGAACTGGAGCTGGAGCTGGCGCCGCAGGATTTAACCAGGGTCCAGGCCATATCCCAGTAGGTGCCCTTGCCAGGCTCGTAAGCCCAGGTAGCAGTGGAAGCACACCAGCCGGCAACAGTACATTGGTACTCATTGCCAACATTGGTAACCTTTTGGCCAACTGCATAGGCGGTGCCCGCTACAAACGCCGGTGAAGTACAGCTGCCAGTAGCAACCGAACTGGAAGACGATGAAACTACGGAAGAACTGGAAACCACGCTGGAGCTGGATTTAGAGCTAGAGCTACTGCTCACCACCGAGCTGGAAGATGACACAGAGCTGGAAGAAGTAGCACCGCAGTTACCGAGCAGACTCCACTCTTGCCATTGGCCAGAGTAAGCCGCTGGACTGTGGCCCTGTGACCACCAGTTAGCCTGGTAAGCCTTGCCAGATTCCTGAACCTGAGCGCCGCCGCCGTAGGCAGCACTGCTGTTCCATACCTGAATGTTGGTGCAGTCTACAGCCAGAGCCTGGCCTGCCAAGAGGCTAGCCCCCAAGGCCAGCATTGCAATCGACCCTTTCATAAAACCCCCTCGTTGTTTTTGTGCAAAGTGCATGGTTTTTAAAAACCAGCAGTTGTAGGAAGCAGGCCGGGGTCAATTCGCAAAAAAAGCGCGCACTAACCCAGGGGCAAAGCCCCAAGCCCTTTGTTTTAAAAAGCGATTATTTTGGTAAGTCAGCGACAGCCTTGACGCCAACCTAGCACCTTGCAGGCTCCCGGACGGGAGTTGGTTATCAGCCAAATGGGCTTTGCCATTTATGCCGCGGGCAATCCGTAAAAAAGAATGCCTCGATATTTTTTATTAAGACAACGTTGTCAGTTTTATCACGGGCAAAATGGAATAGCAACGAAAAATCGTAAATCTTCGCCGCCGAACAGACGAGTGGGGAGGAAGGAAACAGTTATTTTGTAGATTCAGGCGACTGTCACCCCGGGAAGCATCCGGGGTGATTCATCGGGTTTGCGGGGAATAAGCAAGCCTGGAATCCAGGATTATCATCCCTGGCCGTATTAAGGGTTTGGGAGAGAAATCGAAGGCGCTGGCATGGCGAAGTTGATACCTAGCGGCTGGACTGACGCTGGCGCACCGCTTCAAACAAGCACACCCCCGTCGCGACCGACACATTCAAGCTGCTCACGCTGCCCGCCATGGGGATATTCATCAACTGGTCGCAGTTTTCCATGGTCAGGCGGCGCAGCCCCTCGCCCTCCGCGCCCATCAGTATGGCGATGGGGCCGGTAAGCCGGGTTTGGTAGAGCGACTGCTCGGCCTCACCCGCCGCGCCATAAAGCCATATACCTTTGTCTTTGAGTTTTTGCAGGCTGCGCGCCAGGTTAGTCACAGTCACAAAGGGCAAAACTTCGGCGGCGCCACAGGCAATTTTGCGTGCAACTGGCGTAAGCCCAGCGGATTTGTCTTTAGGCGCAATCACCGCATGCACACCAGCCGCCTCTGCCGAGCGCAGGCAGGCGCCCAAATTGTGCGGGTCAGTTACGCCATCCAGCACTAACAAAAAAGGTGGTTCGTCCAAACGCTCCAGCAGGCCAAATAAAAAGGCCTCATCGTAGATTTCACCGGGCGCGCAGCGGGCTACTACGCCCTGGTGATTTTCCTCGCGCACCAACTCATCCAACTTGTTACGCGGCAATTGCACACAACGGATATTGTTAACTTCAGCGGCGTGGATAATTTTTTGCAAACGCTGATCATTGCGCCCCTGCAGCAGGTAGACCTCATCCACCCGTTGCGGCGCACTTTTTAGCAGTGCCTGCACCGCGTGCAGGCCATAAACGTATTCGTACTTCAATTTAAATCCCGAAATATTAGCAATTATCGCTCGGAAACCCGTGTTTCCCGCTCGCGCCAGATGCGGTCTTTAACCACATAGACAGGCTCGTTTAAAGGCAGGTTAGGATGAACCGCACCGTGCAACCAACGGTTAATCCGCCGACGGAGTTTTACCCACCTTTCTTTTAGCTGCAGGCGTCTTCTTTGCAGCCCCAGCCTTGCTTTTTGCTGGCGTCGCTTGGCCTGATTGAACCTTTGCTGATTGAGCCCGTGATGTACTGCGCGCACTTCCCACCTCACCTGCTTTGGCCGCCTTGGCGGACTTTTGGGGTTTCGTAGTTGATGCCTTGGCCACTATTGTGCCAGAGGTTTTTTGCGCGGTCGCCTTGGCTTTTGGTTGTGCAGATTTTGCCGATGATTTTTTTGCCACAGGCTTGTTTTTGACAGGCTGTTTAACCGCCGTCGTTTTAACCTCGGTCTTTTCCACAGCCGTCTTTTTCACCGCTGCCGTTTTAGCCACTGGCTTTTTAACGGCAGTTTTTTTAGCCGCTGTTTTTTTCGCTGCCGCATTTTTACCTGCCGCATTTTTAGCTGTCACGTTTTTAGCCGACTGGCGCGCAGCCTTGACCTCACCTTGCGATTTGAGTGCCGCGACCTCTGCATCTGTCCAACTGCCCGCTTCCGCGCCAGCAAGTTTACCAACCATTTGCTGCGCCATTTGTTCAGCACCGGGTTCCGTTTTTGGCTCAAAGCTCTTCACTCGTGCTTTGGACGGTTTGCTGTCGGCTGCCGGTGCCAGTGACGGTTTGGTAGATTTTTTGGCCGAGCGCGCATTGGCTTTGGGTTTAACCGAGGACTTGGGCCGGCGTGTGGCGGTGGCAGACTCCAACTCAAAATCGATTTTGCGATTGTCCAGATCCACGCGCACCACACGCACTATCAGCTCATCCCCCAGGCCGAACACCTGGCGGCTGCGCTCACCCACCAAGCGCTGCTGGGCGGCATCAAAACGATAATAATCGTGGGGCAGCGAGGTGATATGCACCAGCCCCTCCACAAACAGATCGTTAAGCTCGACAAACAAACCAAAACCAGTCACCGCACTAACGTGACCATCGTAAACCGCCCCCACCTGATCGCGCAGGTATTCGCACTTGAGCCAGCTGACCACATCGCGCGTCGCCTCGTCGGCGCGGCGCTCAGTGCGCGAACACTGTTCGCCAAAGACCAGCATCTCGTTCAGCGTGTAGGGGTAGATTTTTTTCGGCGGCAGCGGTTTGGCGCCCTCGGCGCGGCGCACATGGCTGGTGGGCTGCTCACTGCGCACCACCGAGCGAATCGCGCGGTGCACCAGCAAGTCCGGGTAGCGGCGAATGGGCGAAGTAAAGTGCGTGTAGGCGTCGTAACCCAGGCCGAAGTGGCCGTGGTTTTCCAACTGATACATCGCCTGACGCAGGCTGCGCAGCATCACCGTCTGGATCAGGTTGGCATCGCTGCGACCTTCAATCTGCTTGAGCAAAACCTGGTAGTCGCCCGAGGTGGGATCGTCGCCACCGCCGAGCCCCAAACCCAGCTCCGATAAATAGGCGCGCAGGTTGGTGAGCTTTTGTTCGGTGGGGCCTTCGTGCACGCGGAACAGGCCAATCAGATTATGCTTTTCCAAAAATTTGGCGGCACAGACGTTGGCGCAGAGCATGCACTCTTCAATCAACTTGTGGGCGTCATTGCGCTTGATGGGGATAATGCGCTCGATCTTGCGCTGCTCGTTAAAAACGATGCGCGTTTCCACCGTTTCAAAATCAATCGCACCGCGCTCGTCGCGCGCCTCGCGCAAACACTGATAAAGCTGATGCAGGGTTTGCAGGTGCGGCAATATATTTTTGTGCTCGCGACGCAAGGCGTCCGCCTCGGGCGTCTCTTCGCCGAGCATGGCGCCCACCTTGGTGTAGGTGAGGCGCGCTTGCGAGTGCATTACCGCTTCATAAAACTCATAGCCGGTAATGCGCCCTGCGCTGCTGATGGTCATCTCGCACACCATACACAGGCGATCCACCGCCGGGTTGAGCGAGCAGAGGCCATTGGACAGCGCCTCCGGCAGCATGGGCACCACGTAATCGGGGAAGTACACCGAGTTGCCGCGCGCGCGCGCCTCTAGGTCGAGCGCGCTTTCCACCTGCACATAGTGGGACACATCGGCAATGGCCACGTACAGGCGCCAACCGCCGCGGCGACGCTCACAAAAAACTGCATCGTCAAAGTCGCGCGCATCTTCACCGTCAATAGTTACCAGCGGCAACTGGCGCAGGTCAATGCGATGAGTTTTATCTTTGGGGCGCACCTCCGAGGGTAACTGGGCCGCCTCGGCCAACACCTCCGCCGGCCAAATAGAGGGAATACCATGAGCTTGAATTGCCAGCTCAATTTCCATCCCCGGCGCCATATGGTCGCCCAGTACCTGGATCACCCGGCCCATGGGCAGGCGGTTTTTGTCCGGCTGCTGGGTAATCTCGGCCACCACTATCTGGCCGTGTTTGGCGCCACCGTAACTGCCAAAGGGGATCATAATATCGTGGGTAATGCGCGGGTTTTCCGGGCGTACAAACTGCACCCCTTCCTCGTTGTAGAAACGCCCGGCCAACTGCGTGGTATTGCGCGCAAGCACTTCGACTATGGCGCCCTCCTCCTTGCCGCGATACTGTTCGCCGCTTAAGCGCACCAGCACCTCATCGCCGTCAAATACTTTGCGCATCTGGCGGTTGTGCAGGTAAACGTCCTCGCCGCCGTCGGCCAGAATAACAAACCCATAGCCATCCCTGTGGCCCTGAACCCGTCCCCTTACCACATCGATCTTATCCAGACGCACATAGGCGTCGCGGCGGTTGCTAATCAACTGGCCATCGCGTGCCATGGCAATCAACCGGCGGCGCAGCGCCTCTATCTGGTCTTCATCGGTCAGTTTGAGCAGGTCGCACATCTGCTCGTGGGTTACCGGCTGGTCGGCGTTATCGAGCAACTCAAGGATAAATTCACGGCTGGGGATGGGGTTGGCGTACTTTTCAGCTTCGCGTGCCGCGAAAGGGTCGCGTTTGGAAAATTTACGTTTGCTCAAAATGGGCTTCCTTTAAGGAGGGATATAGCTAAAATTTAGGCACTCTGGCCCGCGTACAGACAAGTATAGGGTAGCCACTCCCACAAACCCACCGCCAAAGTCACTGTCGTCAAAAATAAAATAATTTTTTTACAAGAAGTCGTTGACAAGGATTAGACCGATATTTATAGTGCGCGGCCTCAGCTGCTGAAGCGCAAGCAGAAGCGAATGAGAATGCCCAGGTGGTGAAATTGGTAGACACGCTAGCTTCAGGTGTTAGTGGCCCCCGGCCGTGAAGGTTCAAGTCCTTTCCTGGGCACCAAACATAAAAGCCTCGATCGAAAGATCGGGGCTTTGTTGTTTCCGGACCTTGCAAAAAAAACGGACTGCGTCCTTGCCGCTCCTCTATCTATTATCGCAGCGGTCGCATCCATGCAGCCGCGATACGACCCGGGTATTTTTTCTGTGGTGCCCTAATTCTTTTTATCCAAATTAAGCCAGCCATTAAACTCCAGCCAATCCATAATGAGCGTTTGCCAGCGCTCGCGCGGAATGGAAAAAAATCCATGATCGCCCTTTTGCAACAAATGTGCTTCAACTGGAACACCTGAGCGCTTAAGCGCTTGCATAAAGCGTATGGTATTTTCTACATCCACGGTTTTGTCATCGACGGCATGCAACAGCAGTGTGGGCGGCGTATTGGCATCCACCTGCAATTCGTTGGAGAAAAATTTAATG
>CBINKF010000150.1:0-6979 GCA_966251115.1 uncultured Cellvibrio sp. | reverse complement strand
CAATAATCCGCCTTCTAGAGGAATCGCCCCAGTCAATCAAACGACTCGTCTCAAAACATGCTTCGGCGAAAACCATTGGCAGAGCGATTCCGCGCCGTGAACTTATCGCCGATTTAGCCAAAACCCGCCTGCACCTGGCAGATGAATATCAAATTGGTTTCGGTGCGCTGCGCTTGAATGGCAAAGTGATATCCAATGGCAGACTGGCGATTCACCTGGATAGCCTAATTAGCCGAAGCCTGCGCTTTTTGCAGCTTAAGCGCTTGTTTAGAGCAGCCTCAGACATTCATATTCTTATACTAAAAAAATAAAAGCACTTGTCGCAGCATACCCATTTTCATCAAACCCGGCAGTAAAATGCGGGTACTGCACGCGCTTGGAGCCCGGCCACGGATGACCGCTGGTAAGTTTTATTCAAAAATAAAACTACCCGTCCCACTTATCTATCGGCACCCGCTACCAAAAATCGAACTTTTCGCGCATCGCTCCCACCTTTGGTTTACCTGTGGAACCTTTTTGGCACTGTGACCCAGCCTGCATTTTGATCAGAACTCCGCTGTTAATGTCTGCGAGCCCTTCTAGGGCGTTACTCAATTAATTTGGGATTCTTGAGTAGCTAGTGAATCGGCAAAAAAACTTTTTATGCGACACGCGCGAGCGTTTTTTGCCGCCCAGCAACCTATCAGAGGAAGTGCTATGAATCTGTTAACAATAAAAAAGCTTGGCCAAAAGCTGCTGATTGCAGCCCTCGGCTGTTGTGGGCTAGGAAGCACCTTATCGCAGGCAGCGACCGTGGATTTGCTGGTGTTGTATGACACCTATTCAAAAAATTATTTTGGTGGCGACCCACAAACCGCCATGATCGATTGGGTTAACCAAATGAACGCAGCCTACAGAGACAGCCAAGTGGATATTCAACTGCGCTTGGTTGGCGTTCGTCAAAACGATGAAGCCGGTGCCGATATGGGCGCGGTGCTGGGCAACCTGCGAGTTAATGCCAACGCCATTGCCCTGCGCGATCAACTCGGTGCAGATTTTGTTTCCCAGCTGCATCAAAAAGGCGCCTGCGGCCTGGGTTATGTTGCGGTTGATAAAAACTGGACCTGGAACGTGGTTGGCCCCAACTGCGGCCCCATGGTCATGGCCCACGAACTCGGTCACAACATGGGCCTTAACCACTCGCGCCGTCAGGGCGACACGGGTGGTGCACGCTATCGTTACGGTTTGGGTTATGGTGTAGACAATGTGTTTGTCAGCATCATGGCCTACGAGCAGGTATTTAATGCCTCGCGCGTGAATCGCTTCTCCAACCCCAACCTTCAATGTCGCGGCCTGCCCTGCGGTATTCCAGTCGGTGCTGCCGACGAAGCCTATTCGGCCCTGGCTCTGCAAAACGTGCGCAATGAAATTGCCGATTTCCGCCCCAGCGCCGGTAGCAGTGGCCCAGTGCAAGTGGCCCAGGATTGCAATTACGGCGGGTACAACGTCGGCCTGGCACCCGGCAACTATACGCTCAGCCAATTACAAGCACGCGGCATAGTCAACGATGACATTTCGTCGCTGCGCGTACAATCCGGTTACAGCGTAACGCTCTACCAGCACGATAACTTTGGTGGCAATTCCATTACCAAAACCGCTGACGATTCCTGTTTAGTTGACGATGGCTTTAACGATGCCGCCAGTTCTATTGTGATTAGCAGCACTGGTTTTAGCACCACTATTCAGGCCGAAAGCTATTTCGCCAGCAATGGTGTACAGCTGGAAAACACCACCGACACTGGCGGCGGCCAAAATGTGGGCTGGATAGATGCAGGCGATTGGATGGCCTATTCCAATATTACCTTCCCCACGACTGGCACCTACACAGTGGAGTACCGCGTGGCAAGCTTGAACGGCGGTGGGCGTCTATCGCTGGATTTAAACGGTGGTTCGATTCTGCTCGGCGAACGCGATGTTCCCAGCACTGGCGGCTGGCAAAACTGGACCACGATTTCGCAAACCGTGACGGTGAACGCTGGCACCTACAACCTGGGTGTATTTGCCAAAACCGGTGGATGGAATATTAATTGGATTCGCATTAAACGCTAATTACCCAAGGTGCGGCCAAGCCGCACCTTTTTTGAGGAGCAATGCATTATGAATAAAAATATGCTTCTGATTTTGGCAGCCAGCCTGCTGGGCGTTAGCGCTTATTGGATAAGCCACAGCCCTGCAACACCAGGCCATACCGGTGCAACCCACCACCCAGTCTGCTGCAGTTGTGGTTGATTCGCATGTACTGACACGGCTGCAACAAATTAAAGAGCGCCGCCCTGAGCTTTCCCTTAGCGGCGAACAATTGGCTCAACTTATCGCGAAACCCAATGCCTGGGCGCCGACAGATGAACCGGCAAAAAATCTGCCTCTCGAATCGGCGGAATTTACCGACGGCCGCGAATTTATCCAAATGGACACACTAAAATTGGAAACCCTGATGCCTGGGGACCAACTGGAGATCCCCCTGCAACAACAGGGCAAAACCTATAAGGTCGCGATTGATGAGGTGGTAAAACAAACCAGCGACACCATTAGCTGGTACGGTCATATTGATGCTGACGATGGACAAAGTTACAGCGTGAGTATCTCTCGCGGCAAACAACTCACAGTTGGAGGGATAGATACACCTGAGGGCCACTTTGTGTTGCAAGCCCATGGTAAAGACGGCTGGATCGCCTCCAGTGATACTTTATTTAAAGTTAACCCGGAGGTGAGCGACGAAGTTTATCCGGAAGATGTTGCCCAGCACTAAAGCTTGGGCAAATCAGTTCAGAAATCCTGCGATTAAAAATCAATGGAAAAATCTTCATCCACTGGCGGAAACAGCTGATTTACTTGCTCGCGCAAATATTGGTAGCGCGCGTACTGCGCATCCGCTTTATCAATTTCACTCACGCGATTAAGCGCATTGCGACAGAGCCGCTCGTATTGGGTGTCGCTCTGTCCAGCGCGCGCATTGGCGACTATGGCCTGTACCAGGTTGAGATTAAGCCCCAAATGCCCGGGGAATACCGACACCGCATTTTTAAAAATATCTATGGCCTTGCCATAATCTTTTTGTTCGTAACAACTAATACCCGATCTAGTCATCTCCGCTGCGCGGCTGCGACCGGCCTGGCTCACGGGCGACTCGGAGGCGGCGTCCAGGCGCGCAATTAATTCGGCGTTGTCGGCATTGCGCTCCGCCAACTGCGCGAGTAGCTGTTCTGCCTCTTGTTTATTACCGGTCGAGGCCAAGCCGCGCGCAAACTCCAGCTGGGCTTCCGGTGCTATGACATCGCGCTGCTGTTGCAATAAGGATCGCGCCTGCTGCAACTGCTTATTGACATCTTCCGGTTTATTTTGAATCGCATAACACCTGGCTTTTAAAGCGTGCGATTGCAAACTCGCACTGGCATCAAACTGCGGGCGCCGTTCCAAGCGCCCCATCACTTCAAAACTTTCCTTTATGTAACGATTGGCCACTTCGGGCTGCGAATCGCGCGCAAGGTCAGTCAACTCACGCGCCAAATTCAAATAATCGTCGCTTGATTCGTAACAGGAATTTTTACCCACGCGCACCGCCTGGCGGCTGGCACCCAACAGAGCTGCCGCATCCTCATTAAGCTTGGCGACCATAGCCAAACGCCGCTGGCGAAACACAGATTTAGGGGAGACTTCGGCAGCATCCTGAATCGCCGCCTGGGCTTTTTTACTATCGCCCATAGCACTGTAGGCTTCGGCAAGTAAATCATGGGCTTCCACATAACGCCGATCAGTTTCAATCACGTCGTTAAAACAGCGAATGGATTGGGGGTAAGCCTTTTGCGCCAATTGCGCCTTGCCCAAACCCAACTTTGCCCACACCACCGGACGCTCCTTAAGTACACCCTGGTAGATTTCTTCAGCGCGTTTGAAATTAAATACCCGCAGGTTCATCTCCGCCTGAATCTGCAGGCAGCTGCTGCGGTAACTGGTATTGGCATTCAAGCGCTCGTCGCAGGCGGCAATGGCGCGGTGGTAATCCTTATCGTCCAAGGCCTGTTTGATCGCATAAAGTTCGCGATTACGCAGCACCACCCGATCCAGACGCGTGCGCAGTAAAGAGGTGGTTATAGGTTTGGTAACATAATCATCTGGCTGGTATTCCAACGCCCCCAGCACCATCTCGCGGGAAGACTCAGCAGTCACCATCACAAAGATACTGGTATTGTTAAGGCGGTTACGGTAACGCAGTTCCTCCAGCACCTGTTGGCCATCCATACCCGGCCCCAGGTTGTAATCACACAGCACCATGTCGTAATGGGTAGTGCGACAAATTTCCATCGCCTGCTCGCCGTTAGGGGCTGTATCCACCTCCTGCACCCCAAATACCCGCAACATCCCAGTCAGGGCGACGCGAATATCAGGCATATCGTCGATGATAAGGCAGCGTTTTTGGCTGTAGAGTTTGACTATATCGATTTGGCGCATGGACTAGAACATACAAAAGAATTAAATCTAGTGTAGCTGTCCAACGACGACTTGCTAAAAAAGCCGCCACACCGGTGTTAGCCAGGGTGGCGGCTTGTGTTAACGCGGAGTTAATTACCCGTTAGCGCATCGGCAAAGCCTTGCAATGCAGGTTTGGGTTGGAAGTTATCATCGAACAGCAGCGGGAATTCGCGGCCGCTGGAGTCGTTGAGCCAGCTGTCGGCATCCCAGATACCCCAAACGGTGATACCGCCGCGCTGAGCTGCAGGAACTGCGCGCAAATAGGCTGCGACTATTTGGTAGTAGCGCTGCTTTTGCGCGGCTGCAGCGGCGTCGGTGAGGCTGGTGTAAACGGGTGCTGATGAGTTATAGGGATTGTTAACGCGCACATCCAGCTCGGTAATTTTTACTTTCAAACCGCGCTGTGCTACTGCCTTCATTGCCGCTTCTATATTGCTGATGCTCGGCCAATCGGGCAGTACGTGCATTTGGAAACCCACACCCGTAATCGGCACACCACGTGCAATCATGCCATCTATCATCGCCAACAGGTTGGTGGTTTTTGCATCGTTTACTTCGATATTGAAATCGTTGTAGTAAAGGTCGGCATTGGCATCGGCGGCACGCGCATTGATAAAGGCCTGGTCAATAAATGCTGAACCCAGTTTCTGATAGAAAATAGAATTGCGATAGCCGTTTACACCACTGCTATCACTGGTTTCCGCCAAGGCTTCGTTCACCACATCCCAACTATCCACCTTGCCGGCGAAGTGGCTGGCAATAGTAGTGACGTGCGCTTTTAACATGGCCGACCAATCGCCGGTGTAATTTTTCATCCAGCTGGGGACTTGATAGTCCGAATGCCATATTAAGGTATGGGCATGCATAGCAATGCCATGGTCGTGAGCGAAACTCACCAGGGCATCGGCATTATCGAAGGTGTAGGTATTTTCACTGGGGTGCAAATAACTCATCTTCATGATATTGCCCGCCGTAAACTGGCTGAAATGCGCAAAGGCAATGGCCTGTTGTTGGGCACTGGTTCCGCTGTTGATAATGCTGTTGTTCTCATTGCCCGCATTTACCGCAACACCAATGGGGAAACTGGCCAGGGCTTTAAGGCTGGCTACATTCACGGCGGCGCTACTGCTGCTGGAGGAAACACTGCTGACTTGTGAACTGGAAGACGAACTGACACTAGATGAACTAATGACTGATGAGCTACTAACTGAGGAGCTACTAGAGGATACCGCGCTGGAAGAACTCGTGGACTCATTCACTACCCCATAAGGAGCGGGTTGCGAACTACAGGTTGCGCGGGAAATACAACTCTGTTGATTTTCCCAACCCCAGCCACTTTGCGTAGTAACACACAGTGGATAAAGGGTGCCGTACCAGTTGCATTTTTCCGTAGCATTGTTTGAGCTCAGTGAGCTGCTGATTGAACTGGCAGAGGAAGCAATGGACGATGAACTCACGGACGAAGAGCTTATAGACGATGAGCTGCTCACCACACTGGAACTGCTTACTACCGACGAAGCGCTGCTGGATACACTTGAACTCGAACTAGTCGCAGCACTGCAAACACTGCCGGTAACCTGCGGCGTTTCGGTGCCGCCACCATTTTTATCCACCTGAAAACCAAACGACACAGACTGGCCCGGTTGGATGTTGCCGTTCCAACTCAAATTGCTCGCCGTGTATGGATTGCTGCCAGACACAGTGGTATTCCAACTGCTGGTTAAACGATTGGCGCTGTAGCTCCAACCGACATTCCAACTGCTGATGGCGCTGGCAGTGTTATTGGTAATGGTAATGGCACCGGTCAAACCGGTATTCCATTCGTTAGTAACTGAATAGCTGCACACGGCAGCCAGAGCGCTGCTGCTCGATACAGCAAAAATGGCAGTCGCTGCCAGCCACTGGTGCCATCGGGTTTTTATCCGCGATGCCCTGATTTGGTTTTTCATCTGCTGTGACTCTCCTGAAAATTAAAAAATATTATTTTTATAAGCCCGTCCCTGGGGAAATTCCTAATGTCGACCTTTAACGCTTTTTACAGAAACTACTGACAGACACTTCCGCTAACCACAGGAATTTGCGCGCTGCCACCTGCACCTTTAGTGCCCTGGAATCCAAACTCCACCGATTGACCGGGTTGGATACTGCCATTCCATCCCAGGTTGCTCGCGGAATAGGGGCCGCTGCCAGTGACAGTGGCATTCCAGCTGTTGGTAATTTTGCTTCCATCGCTGTAAGCCCAGGACACCGCCCAGCCATTGATTGCCGTGCTGCCGCTGTTGCTAATACGTATGGTTCCGGTAAAACCATCGTTCCACTCATTGCTGATCACGTAAGAACAATGGCCTCCGGCGGCCACAGAACTACTGGACGCACTGCTCGTACTGGATGAAGAGGAGACTTGGCTCGATGATGAACTACTCGATGAGCTCGATGGCTGCGAGCTGATTGATGACGACGAACTGGAAAT
>CBINKF010000149.1:0-7056 GCA_966251115.1 uncultured Cellvibrio sp. | reverse complement strand
GCGCACGCTCCATGCGGCGGATCGCCTCTTCCGGGCTCGGCGCCCAGGCGGTCAGCCACTGGCCGGTGGATGTACAGGCGCTGGACTGCGATTTTTACGCGTTTTCCGCGCACAAATTATTTGGCCCCACAGGTGTGGGGGTGCTCTACGGCAAAGCGGATTTACTTAACGCCATGCCGCCTTACCAGGGTGGCGGCGAGATGATTGAAACCGTGAGCTTTGCCGGCACCACTTACAATCAGCTGCCCTACAAATTTGAAGCGGGTACGCCGGATATCGCCGGTGCGATTGGCTTTGGCGCCGCGATAGATTATTCCATCGACCGCAAAGCCGCCGCCGCCCATGAGCAGGCACTGCTGGCCTACGCCGAAGAAAAAGCACGCGCAACCCCGGGCATTAAACTGGTGGGCACCTCAGTCCATAAAACCTCGGTGATGAGTTTTTTAGTGGAGGGCGCACATCCGGCCGATGTGGGTGTCTTATTGGATAAGCAGGGCGTTGCGGTGCGCACGGGTAACCACTGCGCCCAGCCGATTATGGATCAGTTTGGTATCCCTGGCACAGTGCGCGCCAGTTTTAGTTTTTACAACACCTTTGCCGAAATCGATAGCCTGTTTGCGGCTATCGAAAAGGCCAAGGTGTTTTTGCTGTAAGTTATTTTTTTGTTTTAAGATTTTTTAATCTTAGGTTGTTTTTTTGCTCTAGCGAGCGCGAATTTTTGGAGGCATGCAATGAGCGTCTCTGCATTTGATCCCAGCCAGCAAACTGTGTCGGTAACTCCGGCGGCAGCGGCACACTTTAAGCGGCAACTGGGCAAAGCCCAGGAGGCCAAGGCCATTCGCCTGAGCGTTAAACAAAGTGGCTGTACTGGTTGGATGTATGTGGTGGATTTGGTGAACGAAGCCAAAGCCGAAGACTTGCGCCTGCCGTTGGAAGGTGGTGTGGAGTTACTGGTAGATCCGGCGGCGGTTGCTGTGGTGAGTGGAACCGAAATTGATTTTGTCACCCAGGGTGTTAACCAACAGCTGATCTTTAACAACCCGCGCGTAAAAGATTATTGCGGCTGCGGTGAAAGCTTTAGCGTGGACTGAGGCTGATTATGTTTGTGTTACGTTTTCTTGTTATATTCATACTAAATAAGGAAAGAAAAAATGAAGAAACTATTACTAACTGCTGCTTTAGTATTTATTTCTAGTTCAACTTTGGCAGGGACTGATGTTGATGGTCAAACAGTAAATTTTGTCTATCAGCCAGATTTGGCTCCAACAGAATTCGAATTTGAAGCTTCGAGGCCTAACTCTTGTGGCTCCAGACTTTATCGAGTTCAAAGTAATAACGAAACAATAGCCAATCGAAAATTTTCTATTGTACTAGCTGCATTTACATCAGGGAAAAAGATTGCGTTTCATGATAAGGAGGAGTGTATTAGTGGGCGGTCGTTGGTGGCATGGGTGCGTATAGTTAACTAAGTTGAGCAAGTAAAGGCATCACTGGCTCGCCGGTAATGCGACACACGGATGTGTCGCAGGTGCTACAAGTTGATGTGCATTATTTTGGTAGAGAAAAATTATGTCCGAAAGACGAATGGTAGTTGCCCAGGCCGATTGTCCGGCGCGCCGCGTTCCCGATGGTACGCCGCTGACAATTCCCGAGGGCACATTTGTCACTATCACCCAGGCTCTGGGCGGTAATTACACGCTCACCTACCACGGCCAGATGGTGCGTGTGGATGGTACAGACGCGCATTTTCTCGGTTTGGAATCGGAAGTGATTCAATTCCCCGAACCGGCCGATGAGCTGATTCATGAAGATCAGGTATGGCAGGCGCTGGGCACGGTGTTTGACCCGGAAATCCCGGTGGACCTGGTCAACCTGGGGTTGATTTATTCGGTAAAAATTGACCAGGCTGCCAAGCAGGTGAACATCCAAATGACCCTCACCGCACCTGCCTGTGGCATGGGCCCGGTGTTAGTGGGTGATGTAGAGTACCGGGTGCGCAAAGTGCCCAACGTGAAAAACGTAAAAGTGGAATTGGTATTTGATCCACCCTGGCAAAGGGACATGATGAGCGAAGAAGCTCAACTGCAGACGGGGATGTTTTACTAATCTCTTTATCGAATTTTAAAGCCGACTTTTGAGTCGGCTTTTTTATGAAATCCGCTTCTGTACATAAAGAGCTAGTTAATTTTTTGATCCCAACAAATAGCGTAACGTAGGCCGTAGCGTATTTAGCAACAGGCTTTTGTTTAACCCAGGGTTCAACACGGATCGTCCTAACAAACCACCAAACACCGAATACAACACCTCAATACAACCTTCGACTTCCTCCTCGCTGCAATCGTGCTGGGCACTGCGCGGGCCGGTGAGTAATTGGCGCATGCGTGCGCGGGATTGTTGATCCGACGCTTGCAGCATGGCGGCAATTTTGGGGTTGCGCGCGGCTTCGGCGAGCATTTCCAGTTGCAGGGCGCTGCGCGCCGGGTCGAGGTTTTTGTCCACGCCTTCGTCGGCGCCGTTTACCAGTACGTCGAGTAAATCGCCCGGCGCATTTTCGAAGCGATTAAACACCGAAAACATTTCCTCCATATCGCGCTGGATAATGGCTTCGATAATTGCCTCTTTGCTGGTGAAGTAATTGTAGATATGACCGGAGCTCATGCCGGCAGTTTTGGAAATCTCCGCCATGCCTGCGCCGTGGTAACCCTTGCGTCTAAAACAGTCAGCCGCTGCATCTAAAACCTGGGTTCGCCGGGCCTGCGCAAGAACCGGATCGGAAAATTTTTTTTGCGGTTTGGTCATAAAGTTTGCTGAGTTGTGAGTCGCTTGAGTAAAACGCCCGCAGCCCAATCGCTGCGGGCGCAATGGCAAGTTAATCTTCGCGCGGCGCGACGCGGCTGTGGCCGGGGAAGCGCTTGCGCACCACCACAAAGAACAGTGGCACAAACAGAATCGCCAGGCCTGCCGAGGTGAGCATGCCGCCGACCACCCCTATACCAAGTTCGTTTTGCGCACCAGAGCCTGCACCTGTGGCAATAGCCAGCGGAATTACACCGCAGATAAAGGCCATGGAGGTCATCATGATGGGGCGCAGCCGCAGGCGAATGGCTTCAATGGATGCCTGTACCAGCGACATGGCTTGATACTCCATGCGGTGCAGCGCGAACTCTACAATCAGAATCGCATTTTTTGCGGCCAGGCCCATGGTGGTGAGCAGGGCGACCTGGAAGTAGACGTCGTTGGACAGGCGCGCCAGCTGCGCGGCGACAACGGCGCCCAGTACGCCCAAGGGAACTACCAACATAACTGCCGCCGGTATCGACCAGCTCTCGTAAAGCGCCGCCAGGCAGAGGAACACCACCAGCAGCGACAGGGCGTAGAGCATAGGCGCCTGGCCACCGGTCAGGCGCTCCTGGAAGGACATGCCGGTCCATTCAAAGCCGATGCCGGGCGGTAATTGCGCCACCAGTTTTTCCCTGGTGGCCATGGCTTCACCGGTGCTAAAGCCAGGGGCGGCAGCGCCCTGGATTTCCAGCGCAGGCATACCGTTGTAGCGCTCCAGGCGCGGTGAGTCATAAATCCAGTGGGTGCTGGCAAACGCGGAGAAAGGCACCATTTCGCCGTCTTTGTTGCGCACAAACCACTTGCCCAGGTCCTCCGGCAGCATGCGCGATTTGGGCTCGCCCATTAGGAAGACGCGTTTCACTCGGCCTTTGTCGATAAAGTCGTTGACATAACTGCCGCCCCAGGCAGTGCTCAGGGTGGCGTTGATATCGGCTTGTGACAGACCAAGTGCGCCGGCTTTAGCCAGGTCTACATCCAGTTTTAGTTGCGGTGTGTCCTCCTGGCCGTTGGGGCGTACGGCCGCCAGGGACGGCTCTTTGGCGGCCATGCCCAGCAGCTGGTTGCGCGCGGCGATTAACGCCTCGTGGCCGAGGCCAGCGCGATCCTGCAGGTAGAGGTTAAAGCCGTTGGCGGTGCCTAGTTCCAATACCGCGGGCGGCGCAAAGGCGAAGACCATGGCCTCCTTAATGGTGGAGAAATAGCCCATGGC
Organism: uncultured Cellvibrio sp.; assembly: GCA_966251115.1. Lineage (GTDB taxonomy): Bacteria > Pseudomonadota > Gammaproteobacteria > Pseudomonadales > Cellvibrionaceae > Cellvibrio. The sequence goes on along the minus strand of CBINKF010000149.1, from coordinate 3,005 downwards.
TTTGCCGGCTACGGCTTTAACATGTTGACTGGCACTGGTGCGCTCGCTCCAGGGTTTAAGGCTGACAAAGCCAATGGCGGCGTTTTGGCCGCGACCAGCAAAGCTGAAGCCGGTGACGGTAAAGATGGATTTCACCGAATCTTTCTGGTCTACCAGAAAGTGATTCTCCACCTTTTTCACCACTTCCAGGGTGCGCTCGGTGGTGGCGCCCGTGGGCAGCAGCACCTGGTTGAACAAAATGCCCTGGTCTTCATCGGGCAAAAAGGCGCTGGGCAGGCGCGCGAAGAGCACACCCAGACCGAGCACTACAGCCAGGTAGATTACCAGGTAGCGTTTGCTCTGGTTGAGCATGCGCTGGACTACGCCGCGCACGCCGCTGTTGGTGGCGTCAAAGCCGCGGTTAAAACCGGAGAAAAAGCGGCCCAGCAAGCCTGAGTGGCCGTGCTCTTCGGAGACGGGTTTGAGAATGGTGGCGCAGAGTGCCGGGGTGAGAATCAAGGCCACCAGCACCGATAAAGCCATGGCAGATACCAGGGTGATGGAGAATTGACGATAGATAACCCCAGTGGACCCGCCAAAGAAGGCCATGGGCACAAACACCGCCGCAAGCACCAGGGCAATGCCGATCAGGGCGCCGGTTATTTCATCCATGGATTTGCGCGTGGCCGCCAGGGGCGAGAGCTTTTCCTCGGTCATCACCCGCTCGACGTTTTCGATCACCACAATGGCGTCGTCCACCAAAAGGCCGATGGCCAGCACCATGGCAAACATAGTGAGGGTGTTGATCGAATAGCCAAAGGTGTAGAGCACCGCAAAGGTGCCGAGCAGTACCACGGGCACGGCGATAGTCGGGATCAGGGTGGCGCGGAAGTTCTGCAGGAACAGGTACATCACCAGAAACACCAGCACCACGGCTTCGATCAGAGTGTGCACTACCTTTTCGATGGAGATTTGCACAAAAGGGGTGGTGTCGAAAGGTACTACCGCTTTTAAGCCGGTGGGGAAGTAGGCTTCCAGCTCGTGCACGCGCTTTTTTACCGCTTCGGCGGTATCCAGAGCATTGGCGCCGCTGGCGAGTTTAATACCCAGGCCGATGGCGGGCTTGCCGTTGTAGCGCGCGACTATCTCGTAGGATTCGCCGCCCAGCTCTACCTTGGCTACATCACCCAGGCGCACCTGCGAGCCGTCGTTGTTGATGCGCAGCAGGATATTGCGGAACTGCTCAGGTGTTTGCAGGCGGGTTTGCGCGGTTACCGTAGCGTTAAGCTCCTGGCCGGGGGCGGCGGGCATGCCGCCCAACTGGCCAGCGGACACCTGGGCATTTTGCGCTTGAATAGCGCTGCTGATATCGGCGGGAGTGAGTTTATAGTTTTGCAGCTTGGCCGGGTCCATCCAGATGCGCATGGCGTACTGGGTGCCGAACAGTTGGGTTTCGCCCACGCCATCGACGCGGGAAATAACGTCCTGCACATTGGCGGCCACATAGTCGCCAATGTCGATATTGGTCATGCTGCCGTCTTCCGAGGCAAAGCCCAGTACCATCAAAAAGTTGCGCGCCGATTTGGCCACAGTTACGCCCTGACGCTGTACCTCTTGCGGCAGCAGCGGGGTGGCCAGGGCCAGTTTGTTCTGCACCTGTACCTGGGCGATATCCGGGTTGGTGCCGGCGACAAAGGTGAGGGTAATATTGGCGCTGCCGCTGGATTCGGCGGTGGCGGACATGTACATCAAGCCATCGATACCCTTCATCTTCTGCTCGATTACCTGGATAACGGTGTCCTGCAGGGTGCGCGCCGAGGCGCCAGGGTAGGTGGCGCTGACGCTGATGGCCGGGGGCGCAATGGATGGGTACTGGGCGATGGGCAGGGCGCGGATGGAGAGCGCACCCGCCAGCATAATCACTATGGCGATTACCCAGGCGAATATGGGGCGATCAATAAAAAAACGAGCCATGGTCTATCCCCTAGTGAGCTGCGGGTGCGGTTTGTGCCGAGCTGCTGGCGTCGACTGGCGTTACCGGCATACCGGGGCGAATCTTTTGCAGACCCTCCACTATCACCTTATCGCCGGGGTTCAGGCCGGCGTCTACCACCCAGTAGGCGCCCTGGGTGCGCGAGGTTTGCAGCACCCGGGCTTCAACCTGGCCCTGGGTGTTGACTATCAGGGCCGTGGCTTCGCCCTTGGTGTTGCGGCTGACGCCGCGCTGAGGCACCAGCAGGCCCTGGGGGCGGATACCTTCATTGATGCGGGCGCGCACATACATTCCAGGCAGCAGCAGTTGATCGGGGTTGGGGAAGATGGCGCGCAAAGTTACCGAGCCGGTGCTCGGGTCGACAGTGACTTCGGAGAACTGCAACTGACCTTCGCGGGCGTATTCACTGCCATCTTCAAGAATCAGCTTGGCTTTGGCCTGCAGGCTTTGGTCTTGCGCCAGTTGCCCCTGCGCCAGTTCCTGCTTGAGCCTAAGCAGCTCGCTGCTGGCCTGGGTGAGGTCGACATAAATAGGGTCCAGTTGGGAGATGGTCGCCAGGGCAGCCTCTTGATTGGCGGTTACCAGCGCGCCGGGCGTGACGCTGGATTTGGTGATGCGACCGCTAATGGGTGCGGAGACCCGGGTATAAGCCAGATTAATATTGGCGGTTTTTAGCTGCGCCTGGGCCGCAGCCAGATCGGCCTGGGCCTGTTGATAGCTGGCCTGGACCTCGTCGTAATCCTGCTGGCTAACGGTTTGCTTTTTGATCAGGCCGTCGTAGCGCCGGGCCTTGGCTTTAGCTGTAGCCAGATTGGCCTGGGCGCGGGCGACACTGGCCTTGGCGCTGGCGACTGCAGCTTCAAAACTGGCGGGGTCGATTTGGTAGAGCACCTGGCCGCGTTTAACCAATGAGCCTTCGGTAAATTCGCGCTTGAGTACTATGCCGGTTACCTGGGGGCGAATCTCTGCCATTTCATAGGCAGAGGTGCGACCGGGAAGTTCTTTGCTGAGCACCAGGGGCTCGGCTTTGAGT
>CBINKF010000148.1:0-7074 GCA_966251115.1 uncultured Cellvibrio sp. | reverse complement strand
ACTCCACGCAGCACCGGGCAAAATCTGGCTATAGCGCCTATAAACCCCGCTAAAATCGGCGCCGCAACCAGGTGCTGCAGGGTGTTTCGTGTATACTCGGCAGCCTTTAGCGGGGCTCTCGCGGGAACAGTCCAGAGCTGGCTGCTCTGCAGACATTGAAATCCGTGCCAGCGACCCCATTTGTAGCTCCAATCCAGGCACGCCGGGTATTAGCCGGCGGCCGATCCGATTTTGTTCAGGAACCCTGTTGTGGAAAACTTTTTTGCTTTTATTGTTCAAGAATGGCTGCTGGTAGTAACCCTGGTGGTACTGGGTTACCTGTATATGTGGCGCGAGCGCGTAAAAAGTGGCGAACTGCTCAGCCCCAGCCAGGTGAGCCAGCGCCTCAACCAGGGCAATGCGCTGCTGGTGGACCTGCGCGATAATGCTGAATACAAAGCTGGCCACATAGTCGGGGCCATTAACCTGACTTACAACAAGCTGCTGACCGACAGCAACGACCTGGCTAATCACAAAGACAAGCTGATTATCCTCGCCGACAAGCTCGGCCAACACGCCGGCAGTATCGGCCGCAAACTGGGACGTGAAGGTTTTACTGTGTGCCGCCTCAACGGCGGTATCGCCGAGTGGCAGGCGCAAAACCTGCCGCTGGTGAAAGGCAACAAGTAATCACCCTTAATCCCGGAGCTGTTATGTCCAAAGTCGTGATGTACACCACCGCAGTTTGTCCCTACTGCGTCAATGCCAAGAAATTGCTGGCCGAAAAAGGCGTAGTACCGGAAGAGATTCGCATAGACACCCAGCCGCAACTGCGTCAGGAGATGATGCAAAAAAGCGGGCAGCGCACAGTGCCGCAAATCTGGATTGGCGAGACCCACGTGGGCGGTTTTACCGACCTCTGGGCGCTGGATAAAGCCGGCAAGCTGGACAGCCTGCTGCAGGGCTAAACCGATTTTTTAACCCCAGTTTTAAATTTAAACCAAAGAAAAAACGAGTCGATTATGTCAGAACAAAATAACCCACAAGACGAAGCTCAGGCGGCCGCTGGCCAGGGCCCTGCATTTGCGATCCAGCGTATCTTCCTCAAAGACATTTCCTTTGAAACCCCTATGGGCGTAGAGGCTTTTACCAAAGCCTTTAAACCCGCCATTCAGCAAGACCTGAATGTGCAGGCCAATCCGCTCGAAGACGGCCTGTTTGAAGTGGTGCTGTTCCTCACCGTCACCGCGCAGATGGAAGGCCGCACCGTATTCCTGGTGGAAATAAAACAGGCCGGCCTGTTTGCGATTCAAGGGTTGGAAGGCCCCGCGGTAATGCAACTGATCAACACCGCCTGCCCGCAGATTCTCTTCCCCTATGCGCGCGAAGCTATCGACGGCATCCTCAACCGCGGCACCTTCCCGCCGCTGATGCTGCCCCCCATCAACTTTGACGCCGTGTTTGTGCAGGCAATTGACGCCGCGCAAAAGCAAGCCGCCGCACAGCAAGCAGAAGCTGGCGAAAAGGCCGAAACGCTTAACTAAGCGCTTCCCGCGTGACCAAAGGCAGCCAAGGCTGCCTTTTTTATTGCCGACCCAAATCAACCTCCATAGGAGGTGGATTTTTACGGGTTGTAATCGCGCGTCAGACTCGCATAATGGCCCGGTCTCCGTTGAAGGACCCCAGCCATGTTCAACCTCTCCCCCAATCGCGCGACCGCCGCCAGCCACCTGGCCGCTATCGACCTGGGTTCCAACAGCTTTCACATGATTGTGGCGCGCTGGGACAACGGCCAACTGACCCTGCTCGATCGCTTGCGCGAACCGGTGCGCCTGGGTTTTGGCCTGCAGGAAGACGGCAGCCTGAGCGAGGAGGCGCGCCTGCGCGCTCTGGCCTGTCTGGAGCGCTTTGGCGAAGCGCTGCGCGCCTATCCCTCGCGCCAGGTGCGCATAGTGGGCACCAAAACCCTGCGCAGCATCAACGACTCGCACCAGTTTTTAGCCGAGGCCCAGGCGCGTTTGGGCCACCCGGTGGAAATCATTTCCGGCGACGAAGAGGCGCGGCTGATTTACCTGGGCGTGGCCCACTGCATTGCGCCCGACAAGGGCAAGCGCATCCTCATGGATATAGGCGGGGCCAGCACCGAAGTGATCCTCGGCGAGGGGATGAAACCGCTGCTCAAAGAGAGCCTCAACATGGGCTGCGTGGCCATAACGCGCAGGTTTTTTGGCGAGGGCAAGGTGACAGAGAAGGCCGTCACCAAGGCGCTGATTGCCTGCCTGCAGGAGCTGGAACCGGTGCAGGACGGTTTTATCGACCTGGGCTGGAACGAGGTATTAGGAGCGTCTGGCACCATACGCGCGGTGGCCAAAGTCTGCGCCGCCAACCACTGGAGCGACGGCACTATCAGCCTCGCTTCGCTGGAGAGAATCCTGCAGCTGTATATCAAACAGGGCGATTTGCAGCTCGCCCTGCCCGGCCTGTCGGACGACCGCGAACCGGTATTCCTGGGCGGCACCATAGTGCTGGCCGCACTTTTCGACGCCTTGGGGCTAAAAGCCATGACCGCCGCCGAATGGGCGCTGCGCGAGGGCCTGCTCTACGACGTTAAAGGCCGATTGGAAAACCAGGACATTCGCCAGGCCAGCGTCGATGCCCTGGCGACGCGCTTTCACGTCAATATGGACAAGGCCAAGGCGGTGGAAAAAACCGCGCTCAACCTGCTCAAACAGGTAGCCGAGGATTGGAAGCTCACCGCCGAGGATGCACAAAAGCTGCTCGGCTGGGCTGCGCGTATCTATCAGTTGGGCCTGGATATAGCCCACAACGACTACCACAAACACAGCGCCTATGTGGTGCAGCATGTGGACCTGGCGGGCTGCTCGCGGGTGGAGCAAACCCAACTGGCGGCGCTGGTACTGGCCCATCGCCGCCGTTTCCCCGCCAAGCAATTCCCCATGGACAACACCGACCTGGTGCGCCTGGCCATACTCCTGCGGCTGGCGGCCATCTTCCACCGCGGGCGCATTAAAGACGGGCTACCCAGCTTGAAAATCAGCGCCCATAAAAACCAGTTGCAGCTCAGCCTGCCCAACAAATGGCTGGACAAGCACCCGCTCACCCTCGCCGATCTGGAAACTGAACAGCGCTATTTGGACCAGATTGGCTATCACTTGACCTTGGGTTAAACTGGTTTTGGCGTCAAGATTCACGCCATTAACCTCTGTTATACCCGGCCGATCTCATTTGGAATTAATAATAGTTTTAAGGATCTCTTCCGTGAACAAATCATTTGTGCAAGCCCTGCTGGGGCTTTTGGTGCTCGCCATCGCTCCCGCATATGCGGAGATAAATATCGACAAACTCGCCAAAGGTAACTGGCTGCAGCTTACCAGCCCCAACTTTGAAATTATTACCGATCTCAAGCAACCCAAAGCCATGCAACTAATGGAAGATATGGAGGCCTATCGCTACTTCCAGCAGGAGTTATTCGGCTTAAAACTGCTTGAAGGTTTACCACCACTGCGCATTTTGGCGCTGGGCTCCAGCTCCAGCTTTAAGCGCATGGATTTACCCAGATCCTGGGCCGGGGTATTTTCGATTACCGAAGATCACTACTACGCCATCGCCAATGTCGACAATTATTCCAGTGACCTTAAAAAACCCAGCTTTGGCCGCCAGGTTTTATTGCACGAATACACACATTTTTTATCGCGTTTTGCGCAAAACCGCCGCAGCTTTCCGCTCTGGTATGAGGAGGGCAAGGCTGAATACATGGGCACCTTTAAATTTGATGGGGACAAAATATATCTGGGGAATCCACAGGCAATTAAGTTCCGCATTCAGGGGTTGTATAGCCAATCGGGGAGCATGCAGATTAAATCTGAATCTGTATTTAAAACCAGCGAACTGCCCTTGCATTCCACCAGAATGAGCGACCTCATCGATCTCGATCAGTTTTACGCGCGCGCCTTTTTTATCATGCATTACTTCAACTCGGACCCGGCCCTGCGCAAAAGCCTGGGGCTTTATTTAGGCGCTTTGGCGGCAGGTAAGAGCGAGGACGAAGCACTCGATTACGCCCTGCATATCAGCTGGGCGCAACTGGATAAGCAAGTGGAAAACTACGTGGTTAAAGCGCTGATGATGCGAGTTATCAGCCTGACCAACGGCAATATCGTGTTTCCCAAGCCGCAAGTAGCCATTAAAAAATTAACTGTCGACGAATTTAAAAGCGAAATTCCGTTTTTTATTTCGGACCTCAATCAACCCAAGGCCGAGCCCAAAGCTCGGCAGTAAGTTTTATCAGGTTATTTAACCGAACTCTGTAGCGCCTGGTCCTGGCTGTGGCGCTCCAGCGCAAGTTCGATCAAGCGGGTAATCAACTGGCTGTAACCCAGGCCGCTGGCCTCCCAGAGCTTGGGGTACATGCTGATATTGGTGAAGCCGGGCAGGGTGTTGACCTCGTTGATGATCACCTCAGCCTCGGGGGTGAGGAACACATCCACGCGCGCCAGGCCTTTGCAGTCGAGCGCCTGAAATGCCGCCAGGGCAATAGCGCGGATCTGCTCACTCACAGCCTCGGGTAAATCCGCAGGCACCACGGCGCGCGCGCCTGTCTCGTTGATGTATTTGGTTTCGTAAGAATAAAACTCGTCGGCCACCACAATTTCGCCGCAGAGGCTGGCCTCTGGCTGATCGTTGCCGAGTACGGCACACTCGATTTCGCGCCCTTTGATCGCGGTTTCCACCAACACCTTGTGATCAAAACTAAAGGCCAACTCCACCGCCTGTACAAACTCCGCCTCGCTGCCCACCTTGCTCACCCCCACCGAGGAGCCCTGATTGGCGGGCTTGATAAACAATGGCAGGCCCAATTGGGCGCTGAGGCTGGCAAAGCTGTGGCGCGCGCGGTTGGCGCGGGTGAGGGTGACAAAATCGGCCACCTTGAGGCCGGCGTCGCGCAGCAGGCGCTTGGTCACGTCCTTATCCATGCAGACGGCCGAGCCCAGTACCCCGCTGCCAACAAAGGGAATATTGGCCATGCGCAACAGCCCCTGCAGCGAGCCGTCCTCGCCCAGGGTGCCGTGCACTATGGGGAAAATTACATCTACCTGGATCAGCGCCTGGCTGGTGCCGCGCTCGATCAACTGCTGCTGCGCCAGGCCGGGTACCAGGGCGACGCTTTTATCGGAGCGGTTGAGGGCAATCAGCGCCGGGTTTTCGGCGTTGAGCAGGTAGTTGGAGGCGTCGTTGATATGCCACTGGCCCTGCTTGTCTATGCCCAGCAGGGTCACTTCAAACTTGTCGCGATCCAGCGCATCGATGATATTTTTGGCTGACTGCAGCGACACCTCGTGCTCTGCTGATTTACCGCCAAAGACTATGCCTACCCGCAACTTACCCATAACGCCAACCCTTTACCCTTATTGCTGTTAAACCCTGATCCGGCGCACCCGAATCCGACTGGCGCAATTTAAACGCCGGCGCCCGGCTCTCGGCAAGCCTTTTTTCCCCGCGCCAACGCAAAAAGCCGAGGGCGCAGTGCCACTCCGGCTTTTTTGTTTAAGCGCTGTACAAGGCGCTGCCTGCAGCTCCGGGCTAGTCGCAGGCAGAACCAGTCAACAGCGGAATTTCCGCCGCGGAGTGAGTACCCTGGAAGCCGAACTCCACCGTCTGCCCGGGCGGAATACTGGCATTCCAACCCGGGTTGCTGGCGCTGTAAGGGTTGCTGCCACTGAGGTTGGCGTTCCACCCGTTGCTGATGCGCGTGTCGCCGCTGTAGCGCCAGCTGAGACTCCAGCCATTAATGGCGCTGCTACCCGGGTTGCTAATGCGGATGGCACCGGTAAAGCCGCTACCCCAGTCGTTGGTAATTACATAGCTGCAATTGCCACTGGTTGAAGCAACACTGCTGCTCGCGCTGGAGGTCACTGAGCTGGCACTACTCGAAGACGAGCTGCCGCCCATGGGCGTGAGGCTAAAGGCATTGGAGTTGTACCAGACGCCGTCGGTGCCGCGAAACTTGACCCAGAACCAGTAGCTGCTGCCATTACTCAGGCCTGTTGCCGTATAACTGCGCGCCTCTGTGCCCAGGGAGGCAATGCGCGTTCGCCCGGCCGGGTCTGAATCTGTGTCCTGGTAGATTTCCAGGGCGTCGATGCTGCCACTCAGGCTCCAGCTGAGACTGACCTGTCCATTATCAGCGCTGCCGCCCAGCACCGCACTGGGCACACTGCTGGAGGATGCACTGGATGAGCTGGAAGATGAGCTGCCGCCGTCATTGGGATTAGTACCCACAAAATACAGGTCTGCTTTGGGTGGTGTGGCCATGCCATTGCCGATGAAGAAGCTGGGGTGAGGCGGTTGATTGTAGCCCACGTTTTGCCAGGCGATGGCTTCGCGGTACTGGCTGTCGTGCATCAGCGTCGGCAGGCGATAGCTGGTGAGGTCGGTGGTGGTGAACACCATCAGCTGGGTGTTGTTCTCATTGCGCCAGATCACCTCCTCGCGCCAGTCGCCAAACAGATCGGCGGATAGCCCCGGCGTGGCCTTGGTACCGTTGTTGGAAGCGGCGCCATAGTTGTAGGCGGTAAGTAAACGGCTGTTGCTGCTGGCAGTGTAATTCCACTTGTCGATGGTGGTGGAGTTGAGCTGTTCGCGCAGCAGGTCGCTGTCCCACCAGATACCAAAGTTGACTGTGGCCGGGCGGCTGGCGGTGATCTGCTGGCCAGCGGCGGAATAGACACCGCCGATAATGGCCCAGCTCTCATTGCCCGGGTAGCGCGGATCTATGTCCATGGTCACGCCGCGGCCTATATCGCCACCGCCCTGGAAACCCCAGAGGATCTGCCCGGTTTTGGCATCGTGCATCTCCACTCCGTAGTTGCCGTAAGCCGAGGGTGTCTCGTGCACCATGTACACCTCAAGGCCTGGGCGATTGGGGTTGAGGTCGCCCAGGTGCAAGGCGTCACCATGGCCGAGTTTAGTACTGAACAGGCCAGTGCCGTTGTCGTCTATAGCGGCGGCGCCAAAGATGATTTCGTCTTTGCCGTCACCATCGACATCGCCCACCGACAGGCTATGGGCGCCCTG
>CBINKF010000147.1:0-7083 GCA_966251115.1 uncultured Cellvibrio sp. | reverse complement strand
AGTCATCGACTTTCCCCAGCGCGAAAAAATTTACGATCAGGCCAGCCTGTGGATAGCGCGCCTGGATCGCGAACTGAGCGCCGAGGAAGAGCAAGAGCTGGCCGCCTGGCTTAAATCCGGCAGCGAGCAGCGCACCGTATTTTTGGAAATGGCCAAGCTGTGGGACAAAATGGACTCCCTCGCGCGCCTCGCCGACCTCTTTGAAGCACCCGCCAAGCCGCGCCAGCGCCGCCCCTGGGGCTACGCCATAGCCGCGAGTTTTGCCTTGGCCGCCATGGCCCTGGCGTTTAGCCTTAGCTGGCAACAGCCTGGCACACCCGCCTGGGTTGCCTGGTTTGGCCCCAACTACCAGCCGCTGCCGCAAAGCGATTACGAAACCGCCCTGGGCCAGCACCAGCGCATCGACCTACCCGACGGCTCGGTGCTGACGCTTAACACCAACTCGCGCGTACACATTGAATACACCGCCAAAGCGCGCCTGTTTTACCTGGAGCGCGGCGAGCTCAATATTCAGGTGGCCCACGACACCAGTCGCCCACTCAGTGTTATCGCCCAGGGCAAGGTGGTACAAGCTGTAGGCACGGCGTTTAATGTGCGCATTAAAGACAACGACCAGGTGGACCTGCTGGTGACTGAAGGCAAGGTGCGCGTCGCCAAACAATTAGATCAACTGCTGGACTCCAAAGCCCAACCCCAGCGCCTGCCAGAGACTTCCCTGGCCGTATCCAAAGGCGAAAAACTGGTGATCAGCAGCCAGCAACCGGAAAAAGTGGCGCGCATGGATGACAGTGAAATTGCCGCCGAGCTCAGCTGGCGCCAGGGCAATTTAGTCTTCCGCGGCGAGACCCTGGAGCAGGCACTGAATGAAATTGGCCGCTACACCTCGGTGAAATTTGAAATTCGCGACCCCGCCATTAAACAAAAGCGCATTGCCGGCATGTTTAAAGCCGGCGATGTGGATGGCCTGCTAACGGCGCTGCAGCAAAATTTCAACATCCAATACCAGCGCATCAACGCTAACCAAATCACCCTTGAGGGCAACCTGCGCTAGCCCATAGTTTTTACGCACCGGTGTTCACAAGGATGTGCGCCAACCCTGTATCAGCTCCCGCCAATTTTACCCAAGCGCTAACGCGCCTCACCCAGCCTTTATCCCGACCTGCCCCCATTGAGCTTATTGTCCTACTACCACTAAGCCGCTTGAGTGAAATTCGCTCGGGTAAAATTTATTAATTCCAGCGACAAGCTTTCGTCTAAAATTGTTTTTTGTGTTGCAACCGAATTCATCCGCGGGGCGACTTGTTGTAGCATGCGTTAGGCAGTAAGCTCTGACAAACACACACAGCTGGCGCGACAAATTGCGCTCATAACTAGAATAAACAATTAATTGTGCAGAACTCCCTTGATGGTATGGCGGAAAAAAAACACCGGCTCGTCTAATCAGCACGCGAATATGAAATTCGCGGCTGAGGAAAGCGGGCAGATAAAAATTCAGATAAGCACTCTGGCCTTGCTGATGGGTTTACCCCTTGGCGCTCTGGCGGCTGAGCAATCTGGATCAACCCTGCATTTCGATATTCCTCAGGAACGAGCGGACCTTTCTCTCACCGAATTTGCCAAGCAGGCCAACATCACGCTGATATTTCCCTTCGATGACGTTAAGGGCACTGTCACCAATGAACTGCACGGCAATTTCACTTTGGAAGACGCTGTGCGCCTGCTGTTGGCAAACACCAATTTAAAAGTGAATATCAGCGAGAAAGGTCTCCTCACCATAACGACTCAGTCTCAAGAGGAGATCGACTCAATGCACAATAAAAATAAACTCTCGAGTGCCATCATCGGCATTCTCACTTCGGTCGCAGGCGCCAACGCCCTGGCGCAGGACACCGGGCCCGTAGAAGAATTGATGGTGACCGGTATTCGCGGCAGTTTGCAGCGCTCTATGGATGTCAAACGCGCATCCGGCGGTGTGGTGGATGCCATTTCTTCCGAAGATATCGGCAAGTTTCCCGATACCAACCTGGCTGAATCGCTGCAGCGTATTTCCGGCGTATCTATCGACCGCTCCGGCGGTGAAGGCCAATTAATTACCGTGCGCGGCTTCGGCCCGGAATTCAACACCGTGCTGGTCAACGGTCGTCAAATTGCCACCGAAAACCTGTCGCGCGCTTTCAGTTTTGATACTGTTGCCTCCGAACTGGTTAGCGGCCTGGAAGTTTTTAAAACCTCCAGCGCCACCATGCAATCTGGCGGCGTGGGTTCAACGGTCAATGTAAAAACCGCGCGCCCCTTTGATATGCACGGTTTTAAAGTCGCGGGCAGTATTAAAGGCGCCTACGAAGAAAACAGTGGCGAAACCACGCCGCAATTTTCCGGCCTGGTGAGCAACACCTTTAACGACGACACCGTCGGTGTGCTTTTCTCCGCCTCTTATCAAAAGCGCAACACCCGTTTAAACCAGGCGCAACTGGACGGCTGGCTACAGGACGTGGATATCCCCGTTGACCAACTCAACGGCGGCGCCGGCATTCCAGAAGGCACCCACTTGTTCTCGCCACGCAATTACGACACCAAAGTGACTTTTGAAGAGCGCGAGCGCAAAAATGCCTCGCTGGTATTGCAATACGCCGCCTCCGATAATTTGACCTTGACCGCCGATGCGCTCTACTCGGATTTTGATGTAAAAACCAATGCCCTCTCCTACGGCCACTGGTTTACCGCACCCAATATCGAAAATGCAGTTACCGACGAAAATGGTACAGTGATCGATCTCTATCAGGAGAAAGGCCTGGCCACCGACATGCACTCGAAAAAATTCGACCGCTTAACCTCCACCAATTTGTTTGCTTTAAACGCCGATTGGCAGGTTAACGACAAATTGAATTTAACCTTCGACGCAAGCGTATCCAACGCCAAACTCGACCCCAACAATGGTCGCGGCAACCAGCTGTCACTGATTGGTTACGCCAACCGTGTGCGCTTCCAGATGGACGATAAAATTCTGCCCTGGTACAGCGAATTTGAATCGGCCAACCCCAATATTTATTCGGGCCAGCAGGAGATGGACGGCGTTGCCTATCTCGATCCATCCGACCCCAATTACCAACCACCCGCCGGTGTGTCGGATTTCCTGGATAAATCCAACAGCCGCGCGCACGTCATGCTGCGTCGCGGTTGGGGCATCGAAGATGACGTCAACCAATTTAAAATGGATGGTGTATGGGACGAGGGCGCAAGCTCCGGCCTGGTTAAAGTAAAATTCGGTGCAATGTTCTCCAGCGAAAGCAAATCTATGGATTACTGGAGCAACGACGGTTTCGGTATTCACTGTACCTATTGCGGTTATCCCGACTTGCCGGTTATTCCTGAGGATATGCAATATGTATTTGATGCCGGCAATGACTTCCTCAGCAATGTCAGCGGCAGCGGTCGCATGCCCTACAAGTGGCTGGCCCACGATGGCGAAAAACAATTCGCGTTTTTGGAGCAGTACTACCAAAGCGTAAATGGCACCGCCATTAGTTTTGATGCGGTTAAACGCGATAACTCATTTGTGGTGGATGAAGACACCCTCGCCGCGTACCTGGAAACCGATTTCGCCGGCGAATTGGCGGGCATGACTATTACCGCGGTGGGCGGTGTGCGCATTGAATCCACCGATGTGACTGTGCGCGGTACCCAAGCCCCGGTGGTTGCACTGAGCATCCTCGACGAAACCGAAATGCTCGCCCAGTACGGCGCCGCAGAACCCGTTAATGTAGACAACAGCTACAACGCCATACTGCCCAATATGAGCGTCAAACTGGATGTGCGCGATGACATGGTAGTGCGTTTAGCCGCATCAAAAACTTTGACGCGCCCCACACTCACCAGCATGGCGCCAGTGACCACTATCGTCACCACCCGCCAGGGCGGCAACCTCAACTCCACCTCCGGCAACGCCGAACTGAAACCTTTCGAGTCAGATAACTTCGACTTGTCGTGGGAGTGGTACTACGGTGATGCCAGCTACGTCAGCCTGGGTTACTTTAAAAAGGATGTGGCCAACTTTATTGTTAACACTGTGGCCAGCAAAACTTTTGACCTGCCCAACGGCGGCCAGCTAACCGACCCATCCACCGGCACCGACACAGGGGCAGCGGATGCAGCCGACAGCGTGGCCGTGTTTAAAAACACTCTGCCCATTAACGGTGAAAACGCCTCGGTAGATGGTTTTGAATTTGGTGTGCAACACACCTTTGGCGAATCCGGCTTTGGTGTGATGTACAACGCCACTATCGTTAACAGCGATGCGGAGCTGGACCCAGCCGACGTCACCCAGGTGTTTGCCCTGACCGGTTTGAGTAACTCCATGAACCTGGTGGGCTTCTATGAAAAAGGTCCCTTCCAGATCCGTTTGGCGTACAACAAACGCGAGAAGTTTGTGCAGTCGCTCACCCAAACCAACGGCGATGGCCCAACCATTGTTGACCCCTATGACCAACTGGATTTAAGCGCTAGCTACGATCTCACCGACAACATCAGTGTCTTCCTGGAAGGCATTAACTTGACCGATGAATTTGTACACAAGCGCGGCCGCTACGAAAACCAACTGCTGTTGGTGGAAGACAGCGGCACCCGCTGGTCGCTGGGTGTGCGTGCCAATTTTTAATGTGTATAAGTTTCTTGATTGTTCTCCTGAAATTGCCAGCATGAAACACTAGCATGCTCGCTTTGGCCGCTGCGGTTGCGCAGCGGCCCTTTTTGTTTTTATCCAGTGCAACAGTTTTTTAAGCAGTGCAACAATTTTGTTTTTATCCAATGTAACAATACCGATAATTTTTCACCCGGAAGTATTCGGCTATGTACAACAATAATCACCCGTTCGAGCAAACTGATTCAGCAATACCTACAAAACATTTAATTATTGTTGGGGGCGGCACCGCCGGCTGGCTCACCGCCGGGCGTATAGCGGCGCAGCACCAAAGCCAGCACCCGGATGCGATTCAAATCACCTTGGTGGAATCGCCCACTATCGCCACCATAGGTGTGGGCGAAGGCACCTGGCCGACTATGCGCTCCACGCTGATTAAGCTGGGCATCAGCGAGACAGATTTTATTCGCGAGTGCGATGCCTCGTTTAAGCAGGGCGCCAAATTTGCGCGCTGGCGCACGGGCGCTGTCGATGATTTTTATTATCACCCCTTAATGCTGCCCCAGGGTTTTGGTAAAACCGCCATGGCCGCCCACTGGCAAGCGCGCCGCCAGCAGGGCAAAAGCCAGTTGTCGTTTTCCGCCGATGTCTGCTTTCAAGAGGCCATCTGCGAGCAGGGCCTGGCGCCCAAGCAAATCACCACTGCGGAATTTAGCGGCATTGCCAATTACTCTTATCACCTAAACGCGGGTAAGTTCGCGCAGTTTTTGCAAAAACACTGCACGCAAAAACTGGGCGTTAAACATATTCTCGCCGACGTGAAAGGCATCACCCAAAAGGATAATGGCGATATAGCCACGCTGATTACCGAACAAGCCGGTGAAATTAATGGCGACCTGTTTGTCGATTGCACAGGTTTTGCCTCGCGCTTATTGGGCCAACAGTTACAGGTGCCTTTTGTCGACTGGAGCCATGTGCTCTTTATCGATAACGCCTTAGCGATTCAGGTGCCCTACAGCGATGAAGCCGCCGCTATCGCCTCCCACACCATTTCCACGGCGCAGTCCGCCGGCTGGATCTGGGATATAGGTCTGCATCACAGGCGCGGCATTGGTCATGTGTTCTCCTCGCGCCACACATCCGTTGAACACGCCCTGGGCGAATTAAAAAATTACGTCGGCCCACAATTTAATGAAGGCAATGTGCGCCAAATTCCCATTCACTGCGGTCACCGCAAACAATTCTGGAAAAACAACTGCGTCGCCATTGGCCTGGCCGCCGGCTTTTTGGAACCGCTGGAAGCATCGGCCTTAGTATTGGTAGAGCTTTCCGCCAATATGCTGGCAGAGCAATTGCCGGCGAATCGCGCGGTGATGGATATAATCGCCAAGCGCTTTAACGATACCTTCACCTATCGCTGGGAGCGCATCATCGATTTTTTAAAACTCCACTACTGCATCAGCCAAAGGCGCGATTCCCAGTTCTGGATCGACAATTGCGACCCCGCCAGTATTCCCGAAAGCTTGCAAGAGTTGCTCGCACTCTGGCGCTATCAGCCACCGGGCGATCAGGACTTTACCAGCAATAACGAAGTCTTCCCCGCCGCCAGCTATCAGTATGTGCTCTACGGTATGGGCTTTGAATCGCACGTACCCGCCTATTCGCCACTGCTGGCCGATGCCGCTGTGGCCGAAGAACAATTCAGCAAAAATCACAAAATGATCGAACAGAGCCTGCGCAGCCTGCCCAGCAACCGCGAACTGCTCGATAAAATTCATCGCTACGGTTTACAAGCCCTGTAAAGGGCGGAGGATGTTATGACCCAATTTGTTGCCCTTCACCCACAGCATCACCAAGCGCTGCGCGTAGACCCGCAAAAGATAGAGGCCGTGGGCGCTCAGGAGCGCATGGTGCCGGTAGTGCTCAGCGAGTTTTTAAAACTGGTGGTGGACTACCCCATAGTGCTCACCAAAAATGAGGAGACAGGCCAATTTGTGTGCGTGGCCCTCACCGGCTTTTTTGACAAAGAAAACCTGTTTTGGGAAAACGACAGCTGGCAAAGCATTTATGTGCCGCTTAATATCCAGCGCCAGCCATTTTTTATCGGCCAGGAGAACGACAAGATAGTGGTGTGTCTGGACGCGCAAAGCCCCTGTTTGTCGCAAACCCAGGGCGATGCGTTGTTTACCGAGCGCGGCGAAGAAACGCTGTTTTTACAAAAAGCCAAGGCCATATTGGCGGATTTAGTCAACAGCCAGGCGCGTACTGGCGAATTTGTACAAGCGCTTCTGGGCCTGAAATTAATTGTGCCTATGGCATTGGATATTACCTTTGCCAACGGCGAACAAACCCGCGTGCAGGGCGTTTATACCATCGATGAAAAGCGCTTGAATGAATTAACCAGCGAAGAGTTATTAGGCCTGCAGCAACAACAATTTTTGCAGCCC
>CBINKF010000146.1:0-7086 GCA_966251115.1 uncultured Cellvibrio sp. | reverse complement strand
CTCCTTTACCGGCGAAGATGTGCTGGAACTCCAGGGCCACGGCGGCCCGGTGATTCTCGATTTGCTGCTGCGTGAAATTACCCGCCTGGGTGTGCGCCTGGCGCGGCCGGGGGAGTTTTCGGAGCGCGCGTTTCTCAATGACAAGCTGGATCTAGCCCAAGCCGAAGCCATAGCCGACCTGATTGATGCCACTAACGAGCAGGCGGCAAAAAATGCGCTTCACTCACTGCAGGGTGCTTTTTCATTAAGAATCCAGGAGTTGGTGGAAGCGCTGATTCAACTGCGTATCTATGTCGAAGCCAGCATCGACTTCCCCGAAGAGGAAATCGACTTTTTAAGCGACGGCAAGGTCGCTAACGACCTCAACCAGATCTATCAGCGACTGCTACAGGTATTTAAAGAGGCGCGTCAGGGCGCCCTGGTGCGCGATGGTATGCGCGTGGTTATCGCCGGTCGCCCCAATGCCGGTAAATCCAGCCTGCTCAACGCCTTGAGCGGTCGCGATTCGGCGATTGTGACCAGTATTGAAGGCACCACCCGCGATGTTCTGCGCGAGCATATCCACCTGGACGGCATGCCCCTGCATATTATCGATACCGCTGGTTTGCGCGACAGCCCGGATGAAGTTGAACAAATCGGTATAGCGCGCGCCTGGCAGGAGATCCAACAGGCAGACCGCATCCTGCTGTTGGTGGATAGCCGCGCCCACGCCAGTTTGAATCCCCAGGAAATCTGGCCGGAGTTTATGGCCCAGTTGCAGCACCCGGACCAGGTCACCCTGGTGCGCAATAAAATCGATCTCACAGGTGAGAGCGCCGGACTCACCCACACAGGCGCATACCCGGTACTGGGCATAAGCGCCGCCACAGGTGCTGGTGTGGATGAGCTCAAACAACACCTGAAAGATATAATGGGCTTTAGCGCGACCAGCGAGGGCGGCTTTACCGCACGCCGCCGCCATCTGGAAGCACTCGATCGCGCCCAAACCTACCTGGATGCGGGCATTGCCCAACTCCATGGCTATGCCGCTGGCGAGCTACTCGCGGAAGACCTGCGCCAGGCGCAAAACGCGCTGGGTGAAATCACCGGCGACTTTACCCCCGACGACCTGCTGGGGCGTATCTTCAGCTCCTTCTGTATCGGTAAATAACCTGCAGAATAGACAATTAGCCAGACACTCGTGCCTGGCTAATCCTGCTTCTTTTATATAACCCAGTATTTACCCACCAAAAGCAAAAATATATTTTTACCTGGTGTAAGAATTCGGCGGCTAACTTTCATCCAAATTTTGCGAAAAAACAGCCAAATCATTGGCTGGCACTAGCTCTTTCAGCTGACTGAAATTTTCATCAAATCCAACGCCAAAATCACAAAGAATCCAGTAACAGAAACCTTTGTACCGGCTTATGTGCATGTTTTTCCACATGGTTACACAGGTTATCCACAGAATTTATTAAAAAACCTAGCTAATTTGCTGTTTTTAAACGGCTTTTAATTTTAAACCTGATGAGGTGTGGGTATTTCTGTGTATTGGCGTTTAAAAAACTGGCGATGCTTTTGGGGATAAGTCGCAATTTTGCCAAATCCTGTATAAGTCCCCTATTCATAACCAGCTTTAGCGCAGCTTACCCCTAGCTTACTTAGGTCTTTTCCCTAGCCTTATACTTAATCTATCTAAATGATAAATATAAATTTTTTTTACTTATCCACAGAAAAAGTGGCCTCTATATAGAATAACAATATCAATCCTTTCCTATTTAACTCATATATATATTTTTCAAAAATATTTTTCTTTGTTGTAACGCCAACAAGTTTTGTGGAAAAAATGTACTGATTAAACCCTGTACAAGTTTTGTGCAAAAGCAAGACTCACTCTATAATGCTGCCCTTTTTGCCGCGACCCGGGCTTCGCCCGGGATAAGCGGGTGCCAGGTTTGATTAAGGCAGCACTGCTGCAAGGTGTAAGCAATGATTTTCCCCGATCGTTTTGATGTGATAGTGATTGGCGGTGGCCATGCCGGAACCGAGGCCTGCCTGGCCGCGGCGCGCATGGGCTGTAAAACCCTCTTGCTCAGCCACAACATAGAAACCCTGGGCCAGATGTCCTGTAACCCGGCCATCGGCGGTATTGGCAAAAGCCATCTGGTGAAAGAAATTGATGCCCTGGGCGGCGCTATGGCGCTGGCGACTGATAAGGGCGGTATCCAATTCCGCGTACTTAATGCCCGCAAAGGTCCGGCGGTGCGCGCCACCCGCGCCCAGGCCGACCGCATCCTCTACAAAGCGGCGATTCGCGAAACCCTGGAAAACCAGCCCAACCTGTGGATCTTCCAGCAGGCGGCCGATGACCTGATTGTGGAAAACGACCAGGTGCGCGGTGTCGTGACCCAGATGGGTCTCAAATTTATGGCCAACCAGGTGGTGCTGACTGCCGGAACCTTCCTTGGCGGCCTGATTCACATAGGTCTGCAAAATTATTCCGGCGGTCGCGCCGGCGATCCGCCGTCTATCGCCCTGGCCAAGCGCCTGCGCGAATTGCCGCTGCGGGTCGATCGCCTTAAAACCGGCACCCCGCCGCGTATCGATGCGCGCACGGTCAACTTTGAGGTACTGGAAAAGCAGTGGGGCGATGAGCCGCGCCCGGTGATGTCGGTGCGCGGCAGCCGCGCCATGCAACCGCGCCAGATCTGCTGCTACATCACCCACACCAATGAAAAAACCCACGAGGTGATCCGCAACAACCTGGATCGCTCGCCCATGTATTCCGGGGTAATTGAAGGCATAGGCCCGCGTTACTGCCCCTCGATTGAAGACAAGATCCATCGCTTTGCCGATAAGGATTCGCACCAGGTATTTATCGAGCCAGAGGGCCTGACCACTCACGAGCTTTACCCCAATGGCATTTCCACCAGCTTGCCCTTTGATGTGCAGCTGCAAATCGTGCGCTCCATGAAGGGCTTTGAAAACGCCCATATACTGCGCCCTGGCTACGCCATCGAATACGATTTCTTCAACCCTCAGGATTTGCAGCACAGCCTGGAAACCAAAGTGATTGGCGGCCTGTTTTTCGCCGGCCAGATCAACGGCACCACCGGCTACGAAGAAGCGGGCGCCCAGGGCTTGCTCGCCGGTATCAATGCCGCGCTGCGCGCCCAGGACAAAGAGGCCTGGTGCCCCACCCGTGATCAGGCCTATACCGGTGTGTTGGTGGACGATCTCATCAGCCTTGGCACCAAAGAGCCCTACCGCATGTTTACCAGTCGCGCCGAATACCGCCTGCTGCTGCGCGAGGACAACGCCGACCTGCGCCTCACCGAAAAAGGCCGCGAGCTGGGCCTGGTGGGCGATGCGCAGTGGCAGTTGTTCTGTGAAAAGCGCGAGCAGATCGCCCTGGAGCAACAGCGCCTCAAATCCACCTGGGTACAAGCGGGCTCGCCTGAGGCAGCGCAAGTGGAAGCTAAAATTGCCACCAAACTGACTCGCGAATACTCGCTGATGGATCTGCTCAAGCGCCCGGAACTCACCTACGCGGATGTCGCCCAGCTCAAAGGTGAACCTTTGGCGCAGGAGCAAGCGGCCGAGCAAGTGGAAATCGAAGCCAAGTACGCTGGCTATATCGATCGTCAGCAGGAAGAGGTTGAGCGCTTGCGCGCCTATGAAAACACCCTGATACCGGACGACCTGGATTACAGTCAGGTGGAGGGATTGTCCAACGAAGTCAAACAAAAACTCGCGGCGGCGCGCCCGCAAACCCTGGCGCGCGCCGCGCGCATCTCCGGTGTAACGCCCGCTGCCATTTCGCTGGTACTGGTCTATTTGAAAAAACGCGGTCTGCTAAAGCGACTCAAGGGTGAAGCCCTGGAGCAGGCGGCGTCCTAATGTGGAGTCGAGGGTGAGTGTGGCTGTGCAAGATTTGAACGATTCGCTGCGTAAGGCGCTGGTTGCCGGCGCGGCTGAAATGGGCGTTGCTCTGAACGACCGTCAACAGGAGCTGCTACTTGGCTATTTGCAGGAATTCCACAAGTGGAACCAGGCGTTTAACCTCTCGGCGATCCGCGATATCCGCCAGATGCTGGCGCGCCATCTGCTCGACAGCCTGAGTGTGGTGCCCTGGTTCCAACAGACCGGCTATCCACTGGCGCGAGTAATTGACGTAGGCACCGGCGGCGGCCTGCCAGGTATTCCCCTGGCGATTATGTTCCCCGACACCCGGTTCACCCTGCTTGACAGCAATGGCAAAAAAACGCGCTTTTTGTTCCAGGTGAAAACTCTGCTCAAGCTCGACAATGTCACTGTGGAAAACCGCCGTGTGGAAGAGTTTCAACCGGAACAGACCTTTAACGCCGTTATCAGCCGCGCCTTTGCCAGCCTGGAAGACATGACTCGCGGCTGCGCCCATCTGCTCGCGCCCGGGGGAATTTTCCTCGCCATGAAAGGATTATTTCCACAGGACGAGCTAAGCCCTATAGAATCCAGCGTTCGCCTGGTGGAAACTCACCGGCTGCAGGTCGCCGAGACAGAGGGCGAGCGCCATCTACTCGTGCTGCAACCACTAAGTACCTGATTTACAATAAATTAAACCCACAAGTTGGCTTTTAACCCATAACTCGCCAAAGGTTAGCGGATTCATGACCAAGATCTACGCGATTGCCAATCAAAAGGGTGGTGTTGGCAAAACCACCACCTGCGTGAACCTTGCCGCCTCATTGGTCGCCACCAAAAAGCGCGTACTCCTGGTCGACCTGGACCCCCAGGGCAATGCGACTATGGGGAGTGGGGTTAACAAAAGCGAAGTGGAACTGTCGATTTACGATGTGCTCACCGAGCGCGCCGCAATTGGTGAATGTTTGGTGCTGTCGGAAAGCGGCAAGTATCAGGTATTGCCCGCCAACGGCGACCTGACCGCCGCCGAGGTGGAGATGCTCACCCTGGACAACAAGGAGCGCCGCCTGGAAAAAGCGCTCACCCAGGTGCGCGACCAGTTCGATTACATCCTCATCGACTGCCCTCCCTCGCTCAATATGCTCACCCTCAACGCACTCACCGCCTGCGACAGTGTGATTATCGCTATGCAGTGTGAGTACTATGCGCTCGAAGGCCTGTCGGCTTTGGTCGGCACCATCAATCAGATTCAAAAAGTGCTCAACCCGCGCCTTAAAATCGAAGGCCTGCTGCGCACTATGTACGATCCGCGCAACAGCCTCACCAACGATGTGTCAGCCCAGTTGCAACATCACTTTGGCGACCGCCTCTACCGCACCTGCATTCCGCGCAATGTGCGCCTGGCGGAAGCCCCCAGTTTTGGTATGCCGGTGTTGGCCTTTGATCGCCAGTCCAAAGGCGCCATCGCCTATTTGGCCCTGGCGGGGGAAATCCTCCGCCGCAACGAGGCCAGCAGCAAGCCGGCAGCGGAAGCTGTCGCCAGCAATTAACAGATTTCACACTAAGGTTTGGTTATGTCGAGTAAACGCAAGGGTTTGGGTAAAGGCTTGGATGCTCTGCTGGGGGCGGGCTTGGGAGTCACCTCCCCGGCACCGGAAATGCCGGTTGTACCACCCGAAGCTGGTCAGGAACCCACCAGCGATTACCGCGATGGCAAGCTGGCGCATCTGCCGGTAGACCTTATCCAGCGCGGCAAATACCAACCGCGTCGCGATATGCACCCGGAGGCACTGGAAGAACTGGCCGAGTCGATCAAAGCCCAGGGCGTTATGCAGCCGATTGTGGTGCGCAGTATCGGCGGCGGTCGCTACGAGATTATTGCCGGTGAGCGCCGCTGGCGCGCCACCCAGCTGGCTGGTTTGGACAAGATTCCCGCGGTAATCCGCGAAGTGCCCGATGAAGCGGCCATCGCCATGGCGCTGATCGAGAACATCCAGCGCGAAAACCTCAACCCCATCGAAGAAGCCGTCGCCCTCAAGCGCCTGCAGGACGAATTCGAACTCACCCACGCCGAAGTGGCGCAAGCTGTGGGCAAGTCGCGCACCACCATCACCAACCTGCTGCGTTTGATCTCGCTCAATGACGAAGTCAAAACAATGCTGGAACATGGCGACCTCGAAATGGGCCATGCCCGTGCCCTGCTCACCCTGGACTCTGTACCTCAGCGCGAGATAGCGCGCCAGGTGGTTTCCAAGGGGCTGTCGGTACGCCAAACCGAAGCACTGGTGCGCAACTTCCAGGAGAGCCAGGACAAGGAAAAGGTGATCCGCGAGGTGGAGGTTTCCGCCGATATCCGCCGCCTGCAGGACAAGTTGTCAGAGACTTTAGGTGCCGGTGTTGAGATCCAGCAAGGTGCAAAAGGCAAAGGCAAACTGGTGATCAGTTACAATTCATTGGATGAGCTGGACGGCATTTTGGGGCACATCAAATAGCCAAATCCGAGGCTGGAAGCCAATAGTCAAAAGCTAAGTAAATTTACAGCTTATTTACTGGGCAGATTTTGATGAAGATGTTACCGCCAAGGTTGATGCTGGGGGGCGCAATCTCTATAATGCGCCACATTTGAGCGCGCAGCGCATAAGGTTGTTACCAATGGTAATAAGGACCTGAATGTGACAGAATGCCGCGCCTTAAAAAACCGGAGTGAGCTGGCCTGACATGTCTCGTTATCTCAAGGGGCGGGGTTACGCTCTGCAGCTGGTGGCGATTGAATTTGCCGTTTCCCTGCTGCTCGCCGCTGGCGGTTTTTTAATCGATGATCAAATAGCTTTCTCCCTGCTTATTGGTGGACTGGTGTGTACAGCGGCCAACGCCTGGCTGGCTGTGGTGGCGTTTCGCCCGCGCCTGGGTGAACCACCGGGCAAGATGCTGGCCGCCTTCTACACCGGCGAGCTGGGAAAATTTGTAATAGTCGCCCTCCTGTTCGTGCTGGCATTCCGCCGACTCGAGTGGCTCAAAGACGCAGATAACGCCCTGGCGCTCTTCGCCGGTTATCTGGTCGCCCAAACCCTGGTTTGGGTTTATCCGCTGCTCAAGCGCTAGCGGAACACAGGTTTCACTTTTAGCAATTTGGAAGATAAAGATGTCAGCCGCTGAACATTCAGAACAACTTACATCATCACAATACATTACCCACCACCTGAC
>CBINKF010000145.1:0-7095 GCA_966251115.1 uncultured Cellvibrio sp. | reverse complement strand
ATCCGTTCTCCTTCCCAGATCAGCGCCGGGGCGTCCGGCGTGCGGGCCGCCTGGCTTTCGAAGGCCGCGTGCAGGGTCGGCCAGGGCAGGCCGGGCTGCCCGGAATCACCGCGGTCGTTCCACTCGGTCTGGAGCTGATGGCGCTCGGGTTAGCTAATAAAGAAATCGCCGCGCAGCTGCATATTTCCCCCGCCACCGTGCGCGAATATGTCTCCGATATTTTGTTGTTATTTTCTTGCGAGAACCGCACCCAAGCAGTTTTAAAGGCGCGCACCCTCGGATTTATACTCGGCTTTTAGTAACCACGATGTGCTTTGACATGGCCCGCCCCCACCATCTGTCGGGTACATTCAAGTAAGAATTATTCGTAACATCACCCTTTAAACTCAGGGTGGTCTTGTTTGGGCAGCCCAACTTTTTATCCATTAAAAATTGGGCTTAATAAATGAAATATGGAAAATCTTGGGTTCGTTTGTGCGTTTTATCTTTCGCCGTTGCGCTCTCCGCATGTGGCGGCGGAGCCGCCAGTACTGACTCAAATACCAGCACCAGTAGTACCGATAACAGTGTAAATAACAGCGCAGCATCCAGCCAAAACAGCGCAGAATCCAGCATAAGTTCGATTGCCAACAGCAGTGCAGATAGCAGTGAAAGCAGTATCAATAGCAGTGTCACGATTTCTGCTGATGGCAGCTCCAGCTCAGCCGCACAAAGCAGTGACAACTCAAGTGCTAGCGACGTCAGCAGTAGCTCAGCAAGCAGTGCTGTAGGTGGAGTCGGAAATAGCTCCAGCTCACAGCTCAGCTCCAGCACAGAAAGTAGTTCCAGTCCCAGCTCAGTAAAAAGCTCAAGCAGCAGCGCACAAAATAGTTCTAGCTCCAGTTTGGAAACGAGTTCAAACAGTTCAAATATTTTAAGTAGCTCAAGCGGTTCGGTTAGTTCAAGCAGCTCAAAAATTAGCTCCAGTACAGAAAGTAATTCCAGTTCCAGCTCTGTACAAAGCTCAAGCAGCAGTACCGAAAAAAGCGCTAGCTCCAGTGTGGAAAGCAGTTCCACCAACTCAAGCAGCTCAATTAGTTCCAGTAGCGCACAAAGTAGTTCCAGCGAGTCAAGCGCAGACGCTACGCCCAATGCGTTTAGTTTTGCGCTTAAAACGGATGTGAATCCCGGTGTATTTGTAATCTCGGACGCTATTACCCTTAGCGGTATTAATACATCCGTGCCCATTAGTATTACCGGGGGCGACTATTCAATTGATAGCGCTACCTTTACCAGCACCCAGGGCAGTATTAATGCAGGCCAAAGTGTACGCGTGCGCGTCAAAGCCGCCGATGCAGGCTTAACCACAACCCATGCCACCCTGACCATTGGTGGTATCAGTAGTGATTTTACCGTGACCACTCAGGTGGATATCACGCCGGACCTCTTTGCGTTTGATGCACAAGCCGATGTGGCCTTGGCTGCCTTGGTTGAATCCAACAGCGTAACGATTAACGGTGTGGATAAGCCGGTAACTATTAGTATTAGTGGTGGTGAATACAGTATTGATGGTGCCGGCTTTACAACGGATGAGGGCGTAATAGAAGCTGGCCAAAGTGTTCGCGTGCGCTTAACCGCAGCTAGCAGCTTCGGCGCAACTGCCACAGCGACGCTGGCGGTTGGCGATACCAGCGCGGACTTTAAAGTGACAACGATTAAAGACACCCAAGCGCCCAGTGCCGAAGTCGTTTTTCCACTGCCAGTGAGTATGACCTCAAGCACTAGCCTCCTGGTGCGCGGTAAAGCCCAGGATGCGGAAAACACGCCCATAACGGCTGTGACTGTCGATGGTGTAACCGCAACCACGAGCGATGGCTTTGCCACCTGGCAAGCGCAAGTGCCTTTGTCACTGGGTAAAAATATTCTACATGTTAGAACCCAGGATGCCGATGGCAATATCGACTCGGCCGCGGCCAGTTTTGCGGTGACTACAGGTGTGGTCGTGGAGAATTTCCAACAGGCGCGCGGCATTGAATTTGATGCAGACAACAACCGCGCCTTAGTTGTTGATCAAACGGCAAAACTCCTGGTTTCCGTGGACCTGGATACGCGCGGCAGAATTATTTTATCGGGCAACACAACCGGGGATGGCCCCGTGTTTAGCAAGCCAACATCAGTTGCGCTTGATCGCACTCATAATCGCGCGCTGGTTACAGACATTGGCCGAAAAGAAATTATTGCTGTTGATCTGGCAACGGGAAATAGAAGTACATTTTCCACAAGCCCTGGCTGTTTATTCTCTAATGTTAAAGACAAGATTCCGCTGGCGGTTGCCATAGACGCGGCCAACAATCGTGCACGGGCAATCGATTGTTCCAGTTCTGGATGGGGCGTGGCAGCTATCGACTTAACCACCGGTGAGCGCAGCCGATTGGACACTGGTGGCAAGCGCATTGATAACCTGACTTCTATTACCATGGACAGCCAAAATAATCGCGCGCTGCTGGGCGACTTTGGCCAGGTTGTCATTGTCGGCGGTGTAGAACAAAACTTTCCCAGAATTATTGCGGTTGATCTTGCCACTGGCCAGAGAACCGTTTTGTCAGGCAAGGACGGCTCTACCACTATCGGTAATGGCCAGAATGTTTTTTCCAATCCAGTGTCGGTCACTATGGATTACGCCAACAATCGCGTCATTGTATTGGATGAAAATATTGACGATAAAGGCGCTGTATTTGGTGTTGATCTAACCACAGGTTTTCGCAAAGTATTATCGGGTCCGCGCACCGGTGGCGGCTCCACCGGAAGCACCGCATCCCTTGCTAATGCCATTGGCGTAACACTTAATACCTTGGACGCTAAGGCGTTAGTGATTAAGACATCCAGCGATATCATTACCAACGTTAACCTTAGTAGTGGCACGCGCACAAATATTGGCAACCAAACAAATGCCACGCTGTTTGAATCGCCCAGAGGCTTGGTGTTGGACAGCAATAACCATCGTGTTTTAACGGTCGATGATGTGCGTGGCGCTATCTACAGTGTGAATTTAAATACCGCGCAAACCGAGCTTCAATCTTCAAATTCTTTCGTGTCCGGCACTGTCGATTTTGGAATACCGGTTGATCTTGCGCTCGATCAAAACAATAACCGGGTACTCGTTGCGGATGGTTCAAAAGGTTTGCTATCTGTCGATCTTTCATCCAGCAACATCACCAGCAACCGCACTGTTTTATCCGGGACAGGTGCAGGTACGGGACCGACCTTATCAACCCCCATTGCGGTAACAATTGACAGTGACAACAATCGTGCTTTTGTTGGCACCACACAAACCAATGCCAAGGTATTTGCCGTGGATTTGTCAACAGGGAATCGAACCCTGGTAGCCGACAGCACCAAAGGCACTGGCCTCACGCTCAGGTCCGTCGAGGTACTCGTTGTGGATCAAGCAAATGACCGCTTACTGGCAATAAATGGCGACTCCACTAAATCGCTATTTGCCGTAGATCTAGCAACGGGTAACAGAACCATTGTTTCCAGTTCAAGTGTGGGTAGTGGTATCAGTTTTATATCTCCCTCATCGATGATATTGGACGCGGCTAATAATCGTGTGTTGGTGGCCGACCGTTTGGCTCATGCCATCATCGCAGTCGATTTAACAACGGGCGATAGAACTGAATACGCAGGGCCGAATACTGGCAGTGGTCCCACGCTTAATCAGCCAACTGGCATAGGGACATCCGCAAATAATATTTCGTTGATTATGGACACAGGTGCGGACCAACTGTTTGCGCTGGATATGCTCACGGGGGAGCGTGTTTTAATTGCCCGCTAAGCAAAAATTAAAAATAGCGCTTTTCTGCATTTTTTGCAGCACCCTACATTTGTCGGGTGCCGCAGATCAAGCGTTGCTCTTAACATAACCAGCTATTTTGGGCTGGTTATATTTTGACTGCCCAATTCTTATTAAACCTTAACTATTGGGCGCAATTCATGAAAATCCAAAGGTTCCGTTCGAGCTTGAGCATAGCATTGCTCACACTCGCTCTCTCTGCTTGTGGCGGAGGTGGTGGCGGCAATGCAAATAGCAGCGCTAATAGTAGTATTTCCAGCAGTGTAATCAGCAGCACAGAGAGCAGTGCGAGTAGCATCGCCGTGAGCAGTGCAAACAGCAGTGAAAAAAGCAGCGCATCAAGCAGTGTAATCATCATTACAAGCAGTAGTTCATCTAGTAACTCCAGCAGCAGTGTAATTAGTAGCTCTAGTAGCAGCGAAGATTCTCAACCCATATTGACGGTCCCGGACTTGGTGGATGTAACCTCCTTGAATCTGATACAGGATCAATTAATCAACATCAGTCTGGATAATATCGGTGGTAAAGATTTAACCGATTGCTCATCTGACTTACCGGAAATTTTCACTGTCACCATCTCCGACGACGCAACTACTTGCGTTATCAGCGGTGAAGCCAGTGAGTTAATTGATCTAACCACATTTACCGTGACAGCGACCAACATCGATGGTAGCGACACAGCACAAATTTCGCTTCAAGTTCAAGCTGCAACTCCTTTTATTACCACCTGGAAAACCGATAACGAAGGCGTGAGTGACGACAATCAAATCACTATCGCCACATCGCCAAATTTTAGTTACGACTACACCATTGATTGGGGCGATGGCAGCACCGATGAACATGTGGCTGGCGACATCACTCACACCTATGCCGTGCCTGGCGAATATCAACTGGCGATAACAGGTCGTTTCCCCCAAACCTATTTCAACTCGTTTAACGAAATCACTGATGCCAACAAACTTGTATCGGTAGATGCCTGGGGCAATCGGATATGGTTATCCATGGAGTATTCCTTTGCGGGCGCGAGTGATTTGGTTATTAACGATACCCAAGCGCCGAATTTATCGCGCGTGACCAGTATGTTTGGGACATTCGGAGCAGCCATTAATTTTAATAGCGATATAAGTCACTGGGATGTTTCAAATGTAACAGACATGACAGGGACTTTTTATCAAGCCGAAAATTTTAATGGCGATTTAAGCCTTTGGAATGTCTCTAATGTCAGCAGCATGAGCTATATGTTTAATGGTGCATTCAAGTTTAATCGCGACATCAGCAACTGGAATGTTACACATGTAAACGACATGAGCTATATGTTCAATGACGCCTCAAGTTTTAATCAAAATATCAGTAGTTGGGATGTCGCTAATGTCACTAATTTTGAATCCATATTTGAAGATGCAAGTGCCTTTAATCAAAACCTGGGTAGTTGGAATATTTCCAGTGCGATATCCGTTGATTATTTTGCAGTGGGTTCAGGTTTATCCGTAGGAAATTATGATGCCCTGTTGATGGGCTGGTCATTATTGCAGCTGCAACATGACCTGACGCTTGATGTTGGCTCAATACAATACACCCCAGCTGCTGAAGCTGCCCGCTTTATTCTGACGGATACCTTTGGTTGGACGATTTCTGATGGTGGCCTGTTGGTATCGCCCGATTTACAAGATCAAACCGTCAAAGGCCAAACTAATGACCAACTAGCCATTAGCCTTAATAACACCGGTGGTAAGCCTGATAGTTGTGTTGCTGATACCCTACCTGACGGGCTTAGCGTTCAGGTAACCAACAACACCTGTGAAATTGTTGGCAAAGTCGCTACTCCGCAAACAAGTTCATTCACTATCACTGCAATCAACGTGGTGAGCAGCAATTCGGCGCTTGTCGAGCTCACCGTTGAAGAGCAAACCCCCTTCATTACGCACTGGAAAACCGATAATCCTGGCATGAGTGATGACAATCAAATCACCATTTACACCTCGCCCAGTTTTTCTTATGACTATCGAATTGAATGGGGTGATGGTTCGGTTGATGAAAATGTGACAGGTGATATTACCCACACCTATGCATCACCTGGTGAATACAATGTCTCGATTACCGGTACATACCCTCAGCCGTATTTCAAATCAACAAGCGACTCAACACAAACCGACTCGCAAAAATTAATATCGGTCGAGCAGTGGGGCAACAGAACCTGGCGCTCTATGAGTCAGGCATTTTTTAATTGTCGCGATCTAACTATCAATGACACCAATGCGCCCGACTTATCACAAGTAACCAATATGACGAGCATGTTTACTAATGCTGACAATCTAAGCGGCAATATCAGTAACTGGGATGTCTCTAATGTCATGTTTATGAGCAGCATGTTTAATGGCGCGGACAATTTTAATCTGGATATCGGCAGCTGGAATGTCGCCAATGTAATCACCATGAACAGCATGTTCACCAGCACAAAATTCAATCAAGACATCAGCGGCTGGGATGTTTCAAATGTTACGGATATGAGCGCTATGTTTAAAGGCGTCACTGAGTTTAACCAACCGATTGGTAACTGGGACGTCGCCAAGGTAACGACTATGAGCGACATGTTTAATGGAGCTACCACGTTTAACCAACCGATTGGCAACTGGAATGTCGCCAAGGTCACTAGCATGACGAATATGTTTCGTATTGCAAAGCAATTCAATCAAGACATCAGCCAGTGGAATACGGCCAAGGTATTCTCTATGAGTGGAATGTTCAGAGAAGCTCGGGCATTTAATCAAGACATTGGCAATTGGAATGTCTCTAATGTAAACAATATGGGCGATATGTTTTTTGCGACCGATGTTTTTAATGCGGACATCAGTAACTGGGATGTTTCTAAGCTCACCAATATGTCGCGCATGTTCAGAGGTTCAAAAGTATTCAATCAAAATCTGGGCAGCTGGAATGTATCCAATGTCACTACCATGAGTGATCTGTTTGTGGCGGGTGTACTCACCACAGAAAATTACGATGCTATGTTAACTGGCTGGAGCCAGCTGCCCAGCCTTAAAACCGGTGTAGTGCTCAATGTCGGAACAACCACATTCTCCGCCGCCGCACAAACCGCACGCGACACATTAGTGAATAATTTTGGCTGGGTAATTACCGACGGAGGCTTACAACCTTGATGCCACAAGGCATGCACTAACAATTTTTGCCCCTAACAAAAGCGCCCTGTACTGAAAAGTGCAGGGCGTTTTTATTGATGGCTCGCTTAACAAATACTCCGTCGA
>CBINKF010000144.1:0-7105 GCA_966251115.1 uncultured Cellvibrio sp. | reverse complement strand
TACTGTTTCGCTTGCCCGGCGGGCGGGCCATAATCGCTATACCGGTGTCCAGCAGGTCTTCGCCGGTCAGTTCGAGATAAGCATGACCGCCACCAAAGACTTTGGGGAACAGCTCCTGCAAACTCTTGTTAACTTCATCAAATGTTTCTTTAAAGCGGGTGCGTGTTTCGCGATCGATGCGGCGAATGGCGTTTTCCAGGGTTTCCAAAGCCTCTATCAGATCGGCATTCTGCGCGTCCAGATAGTTTTTACGCTCGGATTCCGTTTTGTATTCATCGATAGCCGCCAGGTTGATGGGGCCTAAACGACTGATGCGCCCGGCAATCGCCTCCAGCTCTTCTTCGAGCGGTTTGATTTCGCTGCCTTCGGGCATTTCCGCCTGGATGATTTCCAGGTTCAAGCCCTCCTCTTCGAGCTGCTCGACAATACCGGCACGCTGAACCTCAAACATCTGCGCCGCCAGACGATCCTGCTACAGGTGGGCGCGCACCGCCTGTACTTCCTGCTCGGCTTTATGGCGGGCCTGCTCCGACTGACGCAATTCCTGCTCAACCGTTTCCAGCGCGCGACGCGCCTCGGTTAAAGCGCCTTCGACCGACAAACGCTTGGCGAGGCTGGCCTCCAGTTCAAGTTTGTAGTCTTCGACTGGTTCGCGATTTTCCATCAGGCTTTGCTGCAGCTGTTCGCGACGCTCTTGCAGGCGCGAAGTTTGCTCGCGTAAACGCCCAATGCCCAAGCGAATTGCGTCCAGTTGGGTTTTTACCGCCTGAAAGCGCATGGCTATTTCATGCGCCTTGTCTTTATCGTGACGGGCGCGCTGACGCGCACCGTCAAGGCTCGCGCGTATATGGTCGCGCTGTTGCAGCAGGGCTTCGCGTTGATCTGTGTCCTGCTCCATCATTTCAATGGCTTCGGACAAAATCATCCGCGCCTCGGACAGCTGCTCTGCCTCCTGCTCCATTTGTTCGCGCGCTTCGCGAATTTCGGTTTCCAATCGCTCGCGACGCATATTCAATTGTTCAACGCGAACCTGCTTACCGCTCAATTGCGAGCGCAGCTCACCGTGACGGCGATTGTGTTCGTCGGCTTCGCGGCGCAGCGTTTCGCGCTGCTGTTCGTGTTCCTTAACGGCGATGCGCGCCGCTTCCAGCGCCTCGTTCAAGGTTGCAACGGCTTCTTCGCTGGTGGCGATTGCCTCGCTCAGCTCTTCCAACTCTTGCCGGCGCGCGATAACGCCGGAACTCGCATCAGTATCGCGCGCCACGCGAATCCAGTGGGCGCTCAGCCAAATGCCGTCTTTGGTAACGACGGATTCATTGACGGCCAGCTGTTCGCGCAGCGCCAAGGCAGTGGGCAAATCGTCAGCGATATAAACACCTGCCAACAGCCCTTGGGCATCCCAGTTTGCGTCAACCTTGCTGCTCAGCAATTCAGCTTTGGCCGCCGCCGAAACCGGTGCGCGCTTTTGGGTATCAAAAAGCACCAGCTCGCCTTGGCTAAGTTCGCCAATGAGCTTGGCCGTATCACCAAAACCATCGACACAGACCGCTTGCAGGGCATTGCCGAGCACGGTTTCCAGGGCTTTGTCCCAGCCGTCTTTAACCGCGACTGTTTCCGCCAGGCGCGAGGCTTTATCTAACTGCTGGTTAACCAGCCACTCTTTAACAGCTTTATTTTTTTCGCCCAGTGCAGCTTGTTGCAAAGCCTCCAGCGAGGCGTGGCGACCGCGCATGGTTTGCAGCTTGCTGCGTTCGCTATCCAAGTCGGTTTGCAGCTGTTGAATGTGCGTGCGTTTGTCGTCCAGTTGATCGGCTATCGCCTCCACCTGGGCGCGCTTCTCTTCAATAATTAAATCCAGCCCGGCGATTTGCTCACTCAGTTGCGCAATAGCTTCGTCTTCACCATCGCCGTGCAATCCGCCCTTTTCGTCGCGCAGCTTTTCGATGCGCTGCAACAGCCGGGTTTGCACCTGCTCCAGGTGCTGGATGCGCGACTGCTGTACTTCGGCGCGCTGACGCGGCTCGGCGGCGCGCTGGTTAAAGCTGTCCCAATCGTTTTGCCAGCGCTGCATCGACTCTTCAGCTTCAATCAGGGTTTCGCTGGAGGTCTCCTCGGCGGCTTGAACCAGTTCCAGCTCCGGTTCCAGTTCGAGCATTTCGCTTTCCAGCTCTTCGGACTTTTGGGTGTCAATCAGCAGGCTCTCTTCGGCCTCTTTGGCGTCGCGATTGGTTTGATCCAAATCGGTTTGCAATTGACGCGAGCGCTCATTGGTGTGCTGGATACTTTGTTCCAGGCGCGAAATATCCGCGCCTATAGAATAATAACGACCCTGAACCTCGTTGAACTTATCGCCCAGCTCTGTGTACTGGCTGCGGTATTTTTCAATCTGCGTATCTTTATTTACCTGATCGGTAATAAAGGCTTCCATGCGCAGTTCCAAGTCGCGAATAGCCGTGTGCTTGGCTTTCGCCTGCAGGTCCAGCTGCTGATATTTAAGCGCCTGGAGCTGGGCCTTGAGCAAGCGCTCCTCGGCTTTGTATTCGGTGTATTTTTCCGCCGATTGCGCCTGACGCTGCAAGCGCGAGAGCTGGCGCTCCAGTTCATCGCGAATATCGGTTAAGCGCTCCAGGTTTTCCTGGGTGCGGCGCATGCGGCTCTCGGTGTCGCGACGGCGCTCTTTGTATTTGGAGATGCCGGCGGCCTCTTCAATATATACCCGAAGATCCTCGGGTTTGGCTTCGATCAAGCGCGAGATCATGCCCTGCTCGATAATGGCATAGCTGCGCGGCCCGAGGCCGGTACCGAGGAAGATATCGGTAATATCGCGGCGGCGACATTTGGTACCGTTGAGGTAGTAAAGGTTTTGACCGTCGCGGGTAACTTTGCGCTTGATGGAAATTTCGGTAAAGCTGGCGTATTCGCCCAGCAAGGTGCCGTCGCTGTTGTCAAATACCAGCTCGATGGATGCTTGACCAACGGGCTTACGGCCACTGGAGCCGTTAAAAATAACGTCGGTCATGTTTTCGCCACGCAGGTTTTTGGCGGAGGACTCCCCCATTACCCAGCGCACGGCGTCAATAATATTGGATTTGCCACAGCCGTTAGGACCAACCACAGCGCAGAGATTGCTGGGGAAGTTAACCGTTGTTGGGTCAACGAAGGATTTAAAGCCTGCCAGCTTGATGCACTTTAGCCGCATAGATCCGTTTCACTCTTATCTCGTGTGGCGCTTTCCAGCGGGCGCCATTTACATTCATCAACCCGCTCTATCCGCAGCGAAACTGCACTGCCGCCAAACCACCCCGCCACAACCGGGACGATTGACCAGCACTTTCGGCCACTGAATCTAGCTAATTGATTTAATTGAATTTTATTTCTAAACAGGATACGCCCGATGGACGCCAAAGACGGGATTCTACACACTTGTGACAGGCTTTACACCCGCTGGCGGCGGAAAACCCCCGGAGTTGGGATTTCCGCCGATTTTTCGAGCAACCAAGCCAATTTTAACGCTATTGCGCCACCTGATGATCTATGGTGACTTGTAGCGATTCCGGCAGTTTGGCCATATCCAGCGGCCCCAAATTTCCCTGCCAATCGCCCGCCTTGGCATTGGCGGTGCCATCTTGCGAGATACGCGCCACCAGCTCCACCTGGGTGGCATTAGCCAGGGAGGCCATAGGCGACATGGCCATAGCCTCGGTTAGCGTTACCTGAGTGGGCAAATCCGAAGCTTTGATACGGGTAATCGCCAGGGGTATTTTGGGCCCCTGCCAAACGCGGGCATAGACATAGACCCACTGATCCGGCGTTACTTTGACGCCCTCACCCAAAGCCACCTGCAGAGTTAATTGGCGGCCAGCCAATAATTGATCCAACTGCTGCTGGGTGCCACCGTTCGCCAGATACATGGCCTGGGCGCGCTCTATACCTTTTTGCAGCGATTCCACGCCGCCGGAGTTGGGTCCAAGTAGCTTGATCGCCTTTTGCCAGTCTTTGATCGCCGCTGGAAAATTCTTTTGGTTAAAATCGATAATGCCCATCAACCCCAGGGCCATGGTGTTTTCCGGCTCCAGCGCCAGAGCGCCTTTGGTAAGGTCAACAACCGGCGGCGACACCTGGTTGCCGTCGCGCAAAAACATGGCTTGCGCCGCCTCGGCCATAATCATGCCCGACTGCTGATCGCGATTGAGCACCTGCTGGTAGGCCTTGGCAGCCTTGGCGAAATCGCCAATTTCCATAGCGCTGCGCGCCAGCACAAACCAATACTGAACGCTATTGGGCTCAGACTGCAGGCGCTGCTCCACCGCCGCGATTACCGCCTGGGTGTGGGCCGGGCTGGGGTCGCGATTGGCGAGCATATCCTGATAATCCGCGAACTGCTTATCGATTTGCAGCACCTGAATTGCCACATCCTGGCTGGCGCCCAATTTGAAATAAAAAACTAAAGCCGCAGCCACCAACGCAACCGCAAAGCCGAGAAAGACCACCAAGCCAGCGCTACGATTGGCACGCGCTACGGGTGCGCGCAGCTCCGCCTCCTCGTCCAGCAAGGCGCGCTGGTGCTCAAGTTTTAATTGCGCATATTGGGCTTGCCCAAGGCGGCCATCCGCCAGCTGTACATCCAGCTCGGCGATATGCTCGCGAAACAAACGAACATTTTCTGCCAGGCGTTCGGCCGGGCTATTAGACTCGGGGGCAGCCTGAAAACCATCCGCTTCAACACCAACCTGGGTCTGGCGCCTAAAGCGTATCCAGGGCCACAAAACAAAGCCTATCGCCAGCACAACGAGCAGCGATATAGCCAACCAAAGTGAAGTCACTCTTCCATTCTCCTCATTCTCCCATTCTCCTCATATTCGAGCCCTACGACTGGTTTAACAGATTAAGGTTTGTGTTTCTCGTCGGATTCCTGATCGTCAGATGTTAGCTCAGGTGAAGATTCCGGGTTTTGTTTAAGCAGCGCATCAAGGCGATTTTGCTGCTCCTGGGTTAAGCCACCCAACTGCTCCAATACACCTTTGCGCCTGTGCCGGACAATCAAGGTAAGCACCAGAGCACCAATAACCAGCAACCCCACGGGCGTTACCCAGAGCAATGCGGTAGTTGCGGTTAGACGCGGTTTATACAGAATAAATTCCCCATAGCGCGCCACCATGTAATCCACAATCTCCTTGTCGGATTTACCCTCTTTAATCTGATGGTAAATCTCCTTGCGCAGGTCTTCGGCAATGGGTGAATCCGAGCCGGCCAGATTTTGGTTCTGACACTTGGGGCAGCGCATTTCATCAATAAGGCTTTGGTAGCGCTCGCGCTCGGTATCATTGGTAAATTGATGGATTTCAATTGCCGCATGCGCGTTGAGACTGAGGGCGCATAACAGGGTGACTAGCACCAGGAAGGCAGTGCTAACAATTATTGTATTAGCCTTAATCAGGTTCACGTGGGTGACTCCACCAAAAATTCAGGCGCGAGTATAGCAAGTGCGTGATCCCGGTGGTACGGCTTGGATCACGCCCTTGCACACGTTTAAAAGTTAAGCGCAAGCGATTGTTTTTTAAGCGTTTTTTAGTTTTTTTGGAATTTTTAAAGGAAGATGTAAAAAAAAGGTTGACCTTGCTGATTTCGCCATTAGAATACGCGCCACCAACAAGGTACACGACGAAAATCGTGATCTTGGGCGGTTAGCTCAGTTGGTAGAGCAATGCCCTTACAAGGCATGGGTCACAAGTTCGAGTCTTGTACCGCCCACCACTCTTACTCACAAGGTAGCTGTGGTTTTTGTGACGATGCGGACCGGTAGTTCAGTCGGTTAGAATGCCGGCCTGTCACGCCGGAGGTCGCGGGTTCGAGTCCCGTCCGGTCCGCCACTTTTAGGGTTTAATACCCACCAATAAAAAAGCCTTCCCATCCGGAAGGCTTTTTTATTTCTGCCAAAAAATCCCCTATTCAAGCCATGACTTATCGCCTACACAAGGTTAATTTCCGCTTTTGGCAGTAAACGGCATAATATTCGCGATGTTATCCAGCGATGAGCTTGTCGCATTCAGACTGCGCACAATACTCTCCATCGCCGAGAACTGCGCCTGCAGCCGCGCTTTGTAAGCTTCAGTGCGACGATCCAAGGCTGTCTGATCATCTTTTACCTTGGATATTTCCTTGGTTAGGTTTGTCTCGCGGTTTTTAATAAGCCCCGAGGATTTAGTGTAACCATCAAGCAGGGTTGCCATCTGACTGGAAAACCCACGCGAAAAATTCAGGGTGGCCGTGGTGGCGCCAGGATTAACCACTAATTGC
Source organism: uncultured Cellvibrio sp. (assembly GCA_966251115.1). Classification (GTDB taxonomy): domain Bacteria; phylum Pseudomonadota; class Gammaproteobacteria; order Pseudomonadales; family Cellvibrionaceae; genus Cellvibrio. The sequence goes on along the minus strand of CBINKF010000144.1, from coordinate 808 downwards.
AAACCCTCAGCCTTTGACCCCAAAGCTGGCAACAGAATATTGCCATAGCCAAATGCCTCAACTCCGTCGATGGTGCCCGCGACATCAGTGCCCTTCACGCCGGCACTAACAGATAAACCCAGATCAGCTGCATCAGTACCAACCGCCGTCAATTCAACATTGCTGCTCGCGCCATAATCGTTTGAAACAATTTCAAAGCGGTTGTCTACCGAGTTATAACTCACCGTCACGCCGGCCTTTGCCGCTTTCAAATTATCATCAAGATTAATTTGCGCCTTGAGATCTGCAGCCAACTCGTCCGCCGACGCATAGGTTTTGCCTGAAGGCAAACTAATAGTGTTGGACGCCACTCCATTTACGCTAATGCTAAAGCTGTAATCTTTGCCAGTTGTATCCAACGGAAAACCAGCGATCACCGCGCCGCCATTGAGATAACCTTTTGAGGGCTGAGCAGTGATATTGACCGCGTAGCTTCCAGACTGAGAAGCAGAAGAAAAACCTTTAACGGTAAATGCAGAATTATCTATAGATGTTTTAGGAACAAAAAGATCTCGCACCGCTTCATAGTGATTAGCCAGTGCCGATTTGAAATCTGTATTTGTACCATCCTCGATAATTTCGAGAGTGCCATCGATTTTAGTGCGAATCCCGATTGAACCCAGCGTATTGAAATCACCCTGCGCTGCAGCTATTGGAGTACCCAGACTTGACCTTATGGATGCCAACAAGCCTTTTGCCAGAGGGTCCTGATGAAGGCTGCCAAAATCCCCTTTTTCTGCATCGTAGCCGACCAGTGTTGAGGTATCAC
>CBINKF010000143.1:0-7136 GCA_966251115.1 uncultured Cellvibrio sp. | reverse complement strand
CTGGCCGTTGATGTCGATGTTGGAGCTGCCATCGAGCGGGTCAAATGCCACCAGGTATTTGCCCTGGGGATTGCCCACTACTGAGTTGTCCTCTTCCTCCGAGGCTATGGCGCGCACATCCGGTTCGCCCAGCAGCAGGCTTTTTAATAATTGATTGGCGACTACGTCCAATTTTTTTTGGGTTTCGCCCTGGATGTTTTCATCCAGGGTGGAGCCGAGCACGCCGGCCAGCGCACCCTGGCCGACGCGAAAGGCGATTTCTTTAGTGGCCGCGAGTATGGTGCGAATAACCGTGACCAGCTCCGGCGCCACCTGATCCTGGCGCAGGGTGGGGACAAGACGTTGCATAGGCGTTACCTGTAGGAGTCGACAGCGTTGAGGTCGGCAAAGGATTGTTTGAGCCGCGCGATCATCGACTCTTCGCCTTTGCGCAGCCAGACGCGCGGGTCGTAGAATTTTTTGTTGGGCTTGTCATCGCCTTCGGGGTTGCCAATTTGGCCTTGCAGGTAAGCTTGATTCGCCTCGTAAAAATCTTTTACGCCCTCCCAAAATGCCCATTGGGTGTCGGTATCTATATTCATTTTTACCACGCCGTAGCTGATGGCCTCGCGAATTTCGGATTGCGCTGAGCCTGAGCCGCCGTGGAAAACAAAGTTTAAACTTTTGGGCGGCAAACCGAATTTTTCGCTCACGTAATCCTGTGAATTTTTGAGGATGACCGGAGTGAGTTTGACGTTGCCGGGTTTGTACACGCCGTGCACATTGCCGAAGCTGGCGGCGATAGTAAAGCGCTCGCTGATAGCGCTGAGTTTTTCGTAGGCGTAGGCCACATCTTCGGGCTGGGTGTAGAGCGCGGAATTGTCCAGGCCGGTGTTGTCTACGCCGTCTTCCTCGCCGCCGGTGCAGCCAAGTTCTATCTCCAGGGTCATGCCCATGTTGCTCATGCGGCGCAAATAGCCTGCGCAAATTTCAATATTTTCGTGCAGCGGCTCTTCCGACAAATCGATCATGTGCGAGCTAAACAGCGGCTTGCCCGTTTGCGCAAAGTGAGCCTCGCCCGCATCCAACAGCGCATCTATCCAGGGCAGCAATTTTTTGGCGGCGTGGTCGGTGTGCAAAATCACCGGCACGCCGTAGGCAGCGGCGACAGTGTGCACATATTGCGCGGCGGCGATGGTGCCCAGGGTGGTGCTCTCCAGGCCGGGTAGTTTCAAACCCTTGCCGGCATAAAAACTGCCGCCGCCGTTGGACAGCTGGATAATTACCGGCGCCTTGCTTTGTGCGGCAGCTTCGAGCACGGCGTTAATGGAGTTGGTGCCCACTACGTTGACTGCCGGGTAGGCGCAGTTGTGTTGTTTCGCATGTTGAAACAGGGTCTGGAGTTGATCGCCGGTTGCGACGCCGGGAGAAACCAGTGTGGCCAGGTTGCTCATGGTTGATTCCTAAGTAGCTGCAGAGATGTCATGGTTGGTATTCACCTCCGGGCGCGCTCTGGCGGCGCGCTTTACGGCTATGTTGCCGCTTTTATGCCATTGCCAATTCCGATGCCTGCTCGCAAATTGCGACAAAATGTCCCGGGTCGAGGCTGGCACCGCCGACCAGCAGGCCGTCGATGTCCGCTTGCGAGAGCAGTTCGCGCGCGTTGGATTTGTTAACGCTGCCGCCGTACAAAATGCGAATGCGCTGGGCGCTGCTCTTGTCAAAAATATTGCCCAGCTGACGGCGAATATACTCGTGCACTTCCTGCGCCATGGCCGGGGTGGCGGCCAGGCCAGTGCCTATGGCCCACACAGGTTCGTAGGCGATACACAGGTCGCGGCCGTTGCTCAGGTCTATGTCTTCCAGGCCCTCCTGCAATTGCTGGTAGAGCACGTCTTCAGTGATGCCGCGCTGGCGCTGGTCCTTGTCTTCACCCACGCACAGCACCGGCAGCAGGCCGTGGTTGAGCGCGGTGCGCACCTTGATCTGGCAGCCGATATTGCTTTCGGCAAACATGGCGCGGCGCTCTGAGTGGCCGATCAGGCACAGCGAGCAGCCCGCCTGCTTAAGCATTTGCGCCGAGGTCTCACCGGTGTAGGCGCCGGATTCGTAGCGGCTGACGTTCTGGCTGCCAATTTGCAGCTCGGAGAACTGCAAAAAAGTCATCATGTCGCGCATGTACAAATAGGGCGGGCAAATGGCGATCTGGGCTTCAAAGTGCTTGCCGATGAACGAGGCCACCGAGGTGCAAATTAAATCCAGGCCGCCATTGAGCTTCCAGTTGGCGATGACTATAGGCTTGCGTTGTTTCATTTTGTCTCTCGTTATTTCTGGCCATTGTGCGCTGGCGTTGATCTTGTTATTGGCTCTGTGGCGCCTCATTGCAGGGGGCGCCGCCAAAGCCGTAATAGGTATAGGTAAAGGGTAGCTCGGTGCGCAGGCGCGATTGTGCGGACAGGGGGAAGTCCTGCGCAAGGGAGTTGACGCCCTGGGCTGCTTCTCTGAATAGCTTAGACCCGCCTTGCACTGGTGGGGCGGATTCGGATGGGATTGTTGAATGCGTGTTCATCTTGGCACCTCGCTGGTTGATTCAGAACCGGGTTGGTTCAGAACAGAGGTGACCGGATTTTTTGCCGTGGGGGAGAGCTTCTGCAGAGCTATTAGTGGCGATACTACCGATTCGATGTGCATGCGACAAGAGTCGCATGAAATATTTTTACTAAATATTGGTTTTATTTGAGGTTAAATTAACCAATTTATCGCCTAAAACTGTTGTAAACGTTTCGTCATTTATCAAGCTAAAAATGTAAACGTTTACATTTTTAGCTTTTCATTGGGGTGGTGTTGCTCCTCTTCACCGCGATAAACGCTATAGCCGTTTTTGCCGCCGTGTTTAACGGCGTACATGGCCTGGTCGGCGTGTTTGCGCAGGGTCAGCTCGTTGTCGCCGTGCTCCGGGTAGTGAGCTATGCCTATGCTCATACCCAGGGTTTCCAGGGTGCCCGGCTGGATTTCTATCGGCTGCTGCTGATTGGTCAGTATCGCCCTGGCAATGGCTTCGGCGCGCTGGCAGTTGTCGGTATTTTTGAGCAGCACTAAAAATTCATCGCCCCCCAGGCGCGCCACCAGGTCGCTGTCGCGCACCTGCTTTTGCAGGCGCTGGGCGAAAACTTTAAGCACCTGATCGCCGGCGTCGTGGCCGTAGGTGTCGTTGATGTATTTAAAGCGATCCAGGTCGATCATCATAATCACAAAGCCCCTGCCGTTAAATTTGGCTTGGGCGATTTGGTTTTTCATTACCGTTTCCACGGCCTGGCGGTTAGCCAGGCCGGTCAGGCTGTCTTTTTCCGCCAGCTTGCGCGTTTGCTCCTCTGACTGTTTGCGCTGGGTAATGTCGTACATAACCCCTTCCACCATGGGTTTTTGTTTGTCGCTGCCGGCGGGTGAAAAAATGCAGTGCATCCAGCGGTCTGGCGCGCCCTCGGGGCGCCTGAGGCGGAAATCCGCCGAGCAGGGGCGGCGGCTGATCAGCGCCAGTTTGAGCAGCGAGCGCACCTGGTCTGGCTCGGCAAATACCCGCTCCAGTACCAGGGAGTGTTCCAGTTCGTTTTCGGGCGGTACATCGGTCAGGTGGTAAAAGGCGGGGTTGGCGGTTACCAGCGCGCCTGTGTCGTGGACCAGGAAAATCCCCGCGCTGCTGTCTTCAAACAGGCCGCGAAAGCGGGTCTCCAAAAGCTCGACCCGACGGCGCAGCTCGCGCTCCTCGCCGAGCATTTTTTCCACTGTGTTGAGCAGGCCGTTGATGTCGCTGACCAGCAGGCCTATCTCATCGCCGCGATGCAGGCCGAGCAGGGTCAGGCGGCTGCCGTCACCGGGGGTAATTTGGTGCAGGCGATTGGACAGCAGTGCCAGCGGGCGCGACATCATCCAGTAGACCATCAGCATCACCAGCAGCGCCACTACTGCCGCCAGGGTGGCCAGGCTGGAGGTGTTGGCCATGGCCGCTTCGCGCGCGCGCAGGGCGATAAGCGGCAGGTTGGGCGCCACCGAGAGTTTGCCCACCGGGTCGCTCTCGTCAAAAGGGGACATCAGCGCGAGGCTGATCAACTCCTCCGGTGTTGTCAGTATCTTGCCCTGGCGACCTATGATCTCGCGACTGGAGGCAATACTGGCGCCCACCACTATATCGTTTTGCACCAGCCCTTCCACAACCTGTTGCGCCAGTTCGCGGTTGCCCACATAGGCGGCTATGGCAGCGGGGGAGCGCACTGTCGCCAGCAGCTGCTGAACCGAGCGGCGGCTTTCGCTCAGGGAGTTTTGATAGGAGTGCTGGTAAAAGAAATAGGAGGAGCCGACCACCAGCAAAAGTGCGGCGGCGGCGACACTGAGGGATACACGAACGTGCAGGCTGTTGATTTTCATTCGCTGGATTTGAGTTCCATGACCACTTTTACATCGGCTGGCAGCGGCTGTCGGGGTACATAGCCGATAGCGGCGCGGTTGGCAGCTACGGCGCGAATCATGGCCTTGGCGTCATCCAGTTGCCGGGGTGGCGCCATGCGGCCGGCAAATATCAATGTAGCCCAATATGCGTCCACCTGGGCTTCGGATTTGCCGGTCAGGCTCAGATAAAACTCGCTGCGCGCGTCGCTGCCGCCGGTAAAGTCCAGGGTTTGCGCCGGAGTGCCGCCGGGAAAGGCGGTGACCCGCCCCATAAACAGATCGATAACCTGGCGCCGCTCCAGGCTGGTGGTGCTGTTGGCGGCATTGACGATCACCAGCATATCGGCCCTGGGCCAGGGGCTCAGGGCAAGTAGCAGTGCCAGGGTGAGGATGCGCGCCGCCATCAGAAGATCACATCCCAGGACAGGCTTCCCACCCAGGAGCGCTGCTGTTGGTGGGCGGGTGGATTGACCTGCAGCCACAGGTTGCTGCCCTGGCTGGCAAAGCTCACCCGATCCAGCTGCAGCTTGAGCGCCATGCGCGGTTTGAAGTCCCAGCGGGTGCCCAGGCCCCAGCTGTGCTGATCCAGGCGAGCGCCGTTGACTGTGCCGTTGATCCCCTGGGTGAGCAGTTGCAGCTGGGTGCTGAGCGGCTCGGGGTAGCCCTGGGGCGGCGCCAGGGTGCTGATCGGGCTGGCGGGGCTGGCGCGACCACTGTTGAGGTAGACCAACCAGGGGCCGAAATGCCGCCCCAGGCTTAGATAGCCCAGGCGGCTGTCCTGCAGCAGGCTGGTGTTGCTGCGCAATTTCACCAATTCAGTTTGCAGCCACCAACTGCTACTGTCGTAGCTGAGCCCCAGCTCGTGGTAGGAAAAATGGCTGTTGCTGGTGGAGAGTGAACTGGACAGTTCGGCCGCATCGGGCCAGTAGGGGGCCATGGAATCCAGGGCTTGGGTGAGTTCGCTGAAAAAATTGTTGTTCACCTTGACGCGCACAAAAGAGTAGCGCCATTTCCAGTTGTCCCGCTCCAGGTTGAGGCTTAAACCACCGGGATTGAAATCCAGAGCCTGGGAGCGGTTGCCATGGTAATCCAGGGGGTAGCGGTTGCGGCTGCTGCCGTAAAACAGCTTGAGGTTGAGGGTGGCGCTGGCCAGGTCGAAGCGCTTGTTAAGGTCGGCGCCGTTGAAGTGGTAGAGCGAGAGCAGGCCATAGGTATCCTGCGGTGGGCGCACCCAGGGGTAGGCGTAACCCACCTCGCGGTACTCGGAGAGCATAAACACATCCACGCCCATGCGCCCCAGGCGCAGGTCCCAGCTGTCTTTGGGGCGATAGTGAACAAACGCCCACTCGACCGAGTTGGCCAGGGAGTTGTCGAAACGGTCTTTGGCTACCAGTTGCACCACCGAGTCCAACTGGTAGGACCAGCGCCCCTGCCATTTTAAACCCAGGATACTATCGGTACGCCAGCTCAGCTCGCGGTCGTGGCTGCCGTCATCCTGGGAGATGTCGCGCCGAAAGGCGTAGTCGGGGTTGCTGCTGGACACCATTCCCAGGCTGGCGAAGCCCGACAGGTTCTGCTCCAGCGCCTGGCTGGCGTGTGGCTGGCCAAGGGCCAGGTAGCTGGCGAGGCCAAGGCTGAAAATGAGTCGCGTAAAACGCATTCCAGGCATCCTTTATCCAGTGGTTGCAGTGGGTGCCCGGCGGGTGTGCCTGGCCCAGGTGTAACCGGCCCTAAAGTTGGGCTATGTACTTGGAGAGCACCTCAAATTTATCCGCATCGTTATCGACGAAGCGAATAACCAGTTTGACTGATTTGGCATCCGCGCCAGTTTCACCCGCCTGCAGGCTGTGCACATAGCCGTTAATCCGCGCCAAACTACCGCCGTCACCGGTTTCTATATCCACCACTGCCTGCTCAAATAAGCCCGGCAGATTGTCGCTGCGCACCATGAGCGCGTGCATCAACTGCAGCGACATCTCGCGGATGATACAGCCGTAGGTGCGGTTGTTGCTAAAGCGCAACTGGGCTTTGCCCTTCATTTTGGAATGATTGGTAACGGCTTTTACTGCGGCGGGAGCGGTGCCGCTTACAGCAGCCGTGCCGGTTAACAGGGCTGCATTGGCGCCCATGGCTGCTGCCGCTGTCGGGGCAGCAGCCGGCTGCGCGCGACCGCCGGTCAGTACGTCCACCGAGGCGAAGGCTATACCCTGGGTGCTGGCTATCTGGCGAGTTTGGCTGGGCAGTTTGCCGATCAGTTTAAGCTGCTTGTGAACCTTTTTAATTAGCTCTTCGGCGCTGAAGGGTTTGGTCAGGTAATCGGAAACCCCCAGCTCTATGGCCTTGATGATATGGCTGCGGTCGCCGCGGCTGGAGATCATGATGAAGGGGGTTTTGCCGGCGTTGGGCATGGCGCGCACCGCTTGCAGCAGCTCGGCGCCGGTCATATTGGGCATCTCCCAATCTGACAGTATTAAATCCATGGTCTGGTTTTTGAGCGCGGCCAGAGCGCGCTGGCCGTCGGGGGCGTCGAATACCTCTACCCCTGGCAGCTTGTCACGCAGCTGTTTTTTAACCATATCGCGGATAAAGGTGGCATCGTCCACGACCAAAATACGAAGTCCCATTAACCCGCCCTCACAGAAACATCCCTACAGCCTAGACGAAGATTGCCGGCTTTGCCCGGGCGCGGGTGGCGGCCAAGTGGAGGTTGAGGG
>CBINKF010000142.1:0-7143 GCA_966251115.1 uncultured Cellvibrio sp. | reverse complement strand
CTGGCCGGTGCGGCAGACCTGTTCGAAATGGTTCGCTGCGATCCGGGGATTCTCTACCGCGCTATCTAACCCCGCCTATTTGCCGGCAAAAATCTTGCTATCTGCCTTTCCAGAGCCAGCTCACCTGCAGTGAGCGGCGTTTGGCTTTTGGGTGATCAATGGCGGCTCGCTTCAAAACCAACCAATAAATCAATCAGCCAATAAATTGAAATTACCAGGCGGCAGGGGCTGGCGGAAAATACCGGCGGAAAGCTTTTGCCGCTTTGCCGTTTTTAATGGTTTTACAGGCTTGGAAAATATTTAAATAATTCAATAAAAACAATAACTTAACTAATATTCTGGTGATTGGCACAAGCCTTGCTCTTATCTTTGCAAACGGGATAAACCCCGCAGTTTGTTGAGGTGAACCAATGTCTATTTCTTTTGATAAAGCCCTGGGTATCCATGAAAGCGCGCTCAAGTTTCGCTCCGAGCGCGCCTCAGTGCTGGCCAATAACCTGGCCAATATCGATACCCCCAATTACAAAGCGCGCGATATCACCTTTAAAGACGCCCTCGATAATCAAGTTAAAGAAAACGGTCATTTCAACCTGGAAACCACCAACAATATGCACATTGCCGGTGAGGGTTTGGCGCCGGATGAGGGCGATTTGCTCTACCGCATACCGCAGCAGCCGGCGATTGATGGCAATACCGTGGAAGACCAAATTGAGCACGCCGAATATATGAAAAACGCCTTGGCTTTTCAGGCGAGCTTTCAATTTTTAAACAGTAAATTTCAAGGGTTGCGCACAGCAATCCGTGGCGATTAAGAGTTTTCAAATTTTTGATTGCGGCTTTTGATTACGTTAGAGCGGCTGATTTGAAACGAGGTGAAGCATGGCACTTGGAAACATTTTTGATATAGCGGGTACGGGTATGAATGCGCAGAGCCTGCGCCTCAATACCACAGCCAGTAATCTGGCCAACGCCCAGTCCGCCAGCTCCAGCATTGATGAAGTCTATCGCAGCCGCCAGCCGGTGTTTGCTGCCATACACCAGGATGCCATGAGTGCCGCGGTGAATGGCGGTGAATACAGCCAAAACGAAATAGATGCAAATTCGGGAGTGCAGGTGTTGGGTATTGTGGAGAGCGACGCGCCCCTGCAGCGCCGTTACGAGCCCAATCACCCCAAGGCCGACAAAGACGGTTATGTGTACTACCCCAATGTCAATCCGGTGGAGGAAATGGCAAACATGATTTCCGCTTCGCGCTCCTTTCAGATGAACGTTGAAGTGATGAACTCCGCCAAGCAAATGGTTCAACGCGTATTAACGCTGGGTCAGTAGGAGCTAAGCCATGAGTAGCGTTGCCAACAACACAGCCTCCAGCAACAGCGTGACTGATGCCCTGAGCATCACCAATCGTCAGTCGACCACCAAAAAGTCGAATGAGTTGGGGCAGTCGGCGTTTCTGGAGCTAATGATTACCCAAATGAATAACCAAAACCCACTGGACCCTCAGGACAACACCGCCTTTGTGGCGCAGTTGGCCCAGTTCAGCCAGGTGGAAGGTTTGGAGCGGTTGAACGAAAACTTCAGCAGTTTTATGTCCAATAACGCACTCCAGGCTTCCTCACTGGTTGGGCGCAATGTGTCGGTGGAAAGCGAAACCAGTATGTTGCAGAGCGGCGGCATAGTGTCCGGCAGCATGAACCTGGACTATTCAACCACCGATATGAGCATGAATATTTACGACGAAGCTGGTTCTCTGGTGCAGCAAATTCCCATTGGCAAGGCTTCGCAAGGGGAAAATGTATTCCGCTGGGACGGCCAAAACCTTGAGTTTAACGGCGACTTGCTGGATTGGGATGCCGGTGATAACGCGGCCGCGGCAGGCAAATACAAGTTTGAAGTGCTGGCAACCCAAAATGGTGAGAAACAGGCGCTTAAGACTTCACTAAGTGCCAATGTTAACAGCGTGAGTATTGGTGAAGATGGTGGCCTGGTGCTTAACCTGGCGGGTATTGGCGCGGTCGATGTGGCCAAAGTCAAACAATTTAACTAAATCCTGAGTGCGATTGAAGGTAGGTGAAATATGTCGTTTAACACAGCCTTAAGCGGAATTCGTGCGGCCAATACTGATCTGCAGGTGACCGGTAATAACATCGCCAACGCCAGTACCATTGGCTTTAAATCATCGCGCGCAGAATTTGGTGATGTTTACACCAGTTCGCTTTTGGGCGGGGGTTCGGTTACCCCTGGCAGCGGTGTAACTACACTGGCCGTGCGCCAACAATTTGGCCAGGGCAATTTAAAATTTACCCAAAACGAATTGGATCTGGCGATTAATGGTCAGGGTTTTTTTGTGGTAAGCGGCGAGGAAGGGCGCTTGTTCACCCGCGCGGGCGCTTTTGGTTTGGACAAAGAAGGCTTCGTGGTAAACAGCAGCGGCCAGCGTTTGCAGGGCTTTTCGGCCGACGCAGACGGCAATATTGGCGGAATTTTGGGCGACCTGAGTGTGGATGTTAACTCCCAGGCACCGCGCCCAACCACGGCGGTTAACGAGGCATTTAACGTTGATGCCAACGAAAATGTGCTGGAAACAGTGGGTCAATCCTTTACCACTAACGGTACTGGTATAGGTGTGGCTCAAACCGGGGCTAAAACTGCCACCACCGAAGATCTGCAAATTGATACGGCCATGGTGCCGCCATTCAGCCTGACTTTTTCACCCACCAACCGTACTACCTTTAACCTGTCGCGCCTTGACCCAATCACCGGCACCAGCCAGTCGGTGGATATTACCCTCAACAGTGGCAGCGCCAACTCCATTGCCGGTTTGGCTAACCTGATCAACTCCGCCAACTTCGACCAGGCCAACCCGGTTTATGTCGAGGCCTACGCCGATGACGCGACTAACACCCTGCATTTTCGCGACCTGGCCACCGGGGTGGATTCAACCATCAGCGCCACCGTAGATGCTGCTAACTCCGATGCCAACCTGCTGACTAACGCCCTGGGCGGAACCCAAACCGTAACTGATGGTGTGCCAGAAGTGTCCAACGACTATGGTTCCCACACTTTGGTGATCCAGGGGCCAACTGGCGATCCCGTTACCTATGTGAGCAAATACGGCGCCGGTGCTGATGCCACTGCGTCTGAGTTGAATGCACTGGCAGGTGTGTCCGCAACGGCAACCACCACCGCCACCCTATTTAAAACCGACGCTCTGGCGGGTACTGCGTTTACCAACAACGGCACCTTCCAAATCAATGGCGTAACCCTGACCTCCACTGGCGTGCCAGACATGACTGCGTTGCAGGATGAGATTAACGCCCTGACCAATACCACCCTGTTTGGTATTAGCGCCCAGGTGGATGCCAACGGCAACCTGCAGGTCACCTCGGCAACCGGGCGCGATCTGGAGTTCTCCTTCGGCGCCGCTGGTGGCTCGGCCGATATCCAGGGCACCCAGGGCAATGTGCAAACCATCGCTGATGCGTCCAACGCGGTAAAAATTGGCGGTGACGTAGTAGTAACTATGGATGAGGGCTATACCATCACCTCCAGCCAGCCCACCGTGCCGGTTTCCGGTGGCAGCATGTTTGGCTCGATCAATGTGCCCAACTTTTTTACCCCTGTGCCTATCAATTCGTTTGACCCTAACGACCAGAGAACCTACAACCACGCTACTTCCAGCACGATTTACGACAGCCTGGGTAATGCGCACGTTATGCGTCAGTTCTTTGTTAAGCAGAACTACGACGCGGCAGATCCATCGACTTCGCCCAACCACTGGAAAATGTACGTGCAAATTGACGGGCAGAATGTGGGAGATCCGGACGCAACCCTGCCGTCGCCCCAAAATACCCAACCCACCATGGCTTCGTTTGATATTCACTTTTTGCCCGACGGCACATTGAATACCGCCATGACTGACAGCATGTTGATTTCCAACTGGACCCCCATTGGCGAGGACGGCCAGCCGATAGGTGCGCTGGCCCCCCTGAACGTGTTGCAGGGCGGTACTATTCCGGTGGCAGATCCACCATCCAGTTCCAACTTTGTCATCGACCTTAACGGCACAACCCAGTTTGGCAGCGCCTTTGCGGTCGAAAACCTGGACCAAAACGGCTACACCACGGGTCGCCTGGCAGGGCTGGATATCAACGATACGGGGATAGTCTTTGCGCGCTTTACCAATGGTGAGGCGCAAACCCTGGGCCAGGTGGCCCTGGCTAACTTCAACAATATTGAAGGGCTAAAGCCAGTTGGCAACACGGCCTGGGCGCAGACCTTTGAGTCCGGTGAAGCTGTCATAGGCGCCCCCGGTTCCTCCTCCCTGGGCTATGTCAATTCAGGTGCGGTTGAGGAGTCCAATGTGGACTTGTCCGAACAGTTGGTTAACCTGATTATTGCCCAGCGCAACTATCAGGCGAATGCCAAAACTATCGAAACCGCCAACGCCACAACTCAAACCATCATCAACCTCCGCTAATTCCCGCCCAGCTAACCCGGCCAGTCATGGTCGGGTTGGTTTGCCTTTGGGCGGCAATCCGCTGCCGCTTTAACCCAAGGGCTGCCGCTGACCGCACAGGCTCTTCCTCCTGCGTCCGTACCTTATCCCTGAGTGCTGCGTTTAAAATTTCTTATATTTTTCAATAGGCTAGCTACATCTTGCGAGCTGGGCTTATCTTGGCACCGCTCTTGCAAAACCCTGTTAAACCGCCCAATACGCCAAAAATCCAGCGTTAGGGGCCAACGCTAAATGGGGGACAAGTCAGTGGATAAAGCACTCTTTATTGCCATGACCGGAGCCAAGAACAACATGCTGGCGCAGGGCGTACGCTCCAACAACCTGGCCAATTTGAATACCACCGGGTTTCGCGCGGACTTTGAGCAGTCCCGCGCTATGGGGGTTTACTACGGCGATGGTCAGCCAACCCGCGCCTTTGCGCTCACTGAAAACCCAGCGGCAGATTTTACGCCTGGACCAATGGAAACCACCGGCAACGATCTGGATGTGGCTATCCAGGGCCAGGGGTTTATTGCGGTACAAGCCCCCAATGGCAGCGAGGCTTACACCCGCGCCGGAAACCTTTCGGTGGATGCGGCGGGCACCCTGCGCACCGCCAATGGTTTGGCAGTGATGGGCAACGGTGGGCCAATTACCGTGCCGGAAAATACCAAAATCCATATAGGTGCCGACGGCACCTTGTCGATTGTGGGGCAAGGGCAGGGACCGGAGGCGATGGTGGAAGTGGCGCGCATCAAGCTGGTTAACCCGGATATTAAAAACCTGGAGAAGGGCGACGACGGCCTGCTGCGCCAGCGCGATGGGCTGGATGCCGAAGCCTCTGCGGCGGTGACCCTGCGCAGCGGTATGTTGGAGGGCAGCAACGTCAACGCGATTGACGAATTTACCCAAATACTCAGCTTGTCGCGCCAGTATGAAATGCAAGTCAAGGTGATGAAAGCCGCCGAGGAAAACTCGGCTTCATCGGCCCAGCTATTACAGTTTTCTTAATGGGCTTGCCGCCCGGGTTTAAGAGGAAAGTCTTATGAATCCCGCACTCTATATCAGTAAAACCGGCCTGTCGGCCCAGGATCGCCAGCTCAGCACTATCTCCAACAACCTGGCCAACTCCAGCACTGTAGGGTTCAAGCGCGACCGCGCAATTTTTGAGGACCTGCTCTATCAAAACCAGCGCCAGCCCGGCGCCCAGGAAACCCAGGACACGCAACTGCCCTCGGGTTTGCAAATTGGTACCGGTACTCGCGTAGTGGCCACCCAAAAAGAATTTACCCAAGGCAACATTCAGGTAACCGAACAGGCGTTGGACGTGGCCATCGATGGGCGCGGATTTTTAAAAGTGCTTATGCCCGATGGCTCCCTGGCCTACACCCGCAACGGCCAGCTGCAAATTAACAGCGAGGGCCAGGTGGTTAATGCCGATGGCTACGTGCTCGACCCTGCCATAGTGGTTCCGCAAGGCGTTAACAAAGTCACTATCAGTACCTCGGGCACAGTGAACGGCTTTACTCCCGGCGACCCCAACCCGCAACAGCTGGGCGATATTACCCTGGCGGATTTTGTTAATCCTTCCGGCTTGCAGGCGACCGGCGGCAATTTGTTTGTTGAGACTGTGGCGAGCGGCAACCCCATTGAAGGCACACCCGGCGAAAACGGCATGGGCAGCTTAAAGCAGGGGATGTTGGAAAGCTCCAACGTGGACATAGTTGAAGAGATGGTGAACATGATCACCACCCAGCGCGCCTACGAGATGAATTCCAAAGTTGTATCTACAGCCGATCAAATGTTGCAGTACATCACTCAAAATCTTTAAGCGGTAATTGCATCATGAAACGCGCGATCCTCAATAAACTGATTTGGATTTTAACGGCGAGCGCCCTGGCTGGTTGCATGTCCAATTCCCGCCCTATGGGCGAGGACCCAACCTATGCGCCCACAGTTGCATCCAAAATGCCCGTGCCCCAGCGCACCGATGGCTCGCTCTATCAGGATGCTTATGGCGTAAGTTTGTTTAACGATCGCAAGGCTCATTTTATTGGCGATGTCATCACTATCACGCTCAGTGAAAAAACCGTTTCCAAAAAATCCTCCGGGGTTGTGACTTCCAAAAAATCGGCGTTAAGTACCGATGCAGGTACCTTGCTGGGCACTCAGTCGCCCAATTTTAAAGGCTTGTCGATGGAGAACAGCATTGCAGCGGATCGCAGTTTTGACGGCAGTGCTGACGCTGACCAAAGCAATAGTTTGGAAGGCAATATCACTGTGACAGTGTCAGAAATTTTACCCAACGGCAATTTAGTAGTACGCGGTGAAAAGTGGATTACGCTCAATCGCGGCGATGAGTTTATTCGCATTAGCGGCATTATTCGCCCGGAAGATATAGCCCCGGACAACACCATAGTTTCCACGCGCCTGGCTAACGCCAAAATTTCCTACGCGGGCAAAGGCGAGTTGGCTGACAGTCAACATATGGGCTGGTTGTCGCGGTTTTTTAACAGCAGTTACTGGCCCTTTTAATAGCGGTAACCAGGGTGTGCATTATGCGGAGTAAAAACCTGATTGTTTTTTTAATCCTGTCGCTGGTCAAGTCCTTTGCCAGTGCCGAGCGCATTAAGGACCTGGCGTCC
>CBINKF010000141.1:0-7153 GCA_966251115.1 uncultured Cellvibrio sp. | reverse complement strand
CTCCTCGGTTGCCAGTGCCGGGGGTTCAAGCTTTTTTAGCTTCAACCTAGCGGCCACCTTTGCTCTGGACCCACACAAGACTGCACTTTATGTCGACTGTAATCCCTATAGCTCGTCGGCTGAGCGATTTGTGGTAAATCCTATTGAAAAGGGCCTGACGCAGTACCTTAATGACTACTCGGTCTCGCTCAAGCAGATTATCTACCCCAGCGGGGTTGAGCGTTTGCGGGTAATTCCCTCTGGTGGGTCGAGCGAGTCTGCAGCAGAATTTTTTAATTCCAAGCGCATGGAAGTGTTGGTGTCGGAAATAAAGGATCGCTACCCGGATCGCTTTATCGTTCTGGATGCTCCCTCTACTCAGCAGTCAACCGAAGCGAGAATTCTGGCTCGCTATTGTGATCACGCGCTGGTGGTGGTGCCCTTTGGCAGGGCGGTAATGGATGAAGTTCTGGCCGCAGTGGACGCCGTTGGCAAAGAAAAATTTGCGGGTCTTGTTTTCAACAATTAGATCGACCTCTTCAAGGGCTCTATAGGAATGGGGTGCAAGCTATGAAACGCCTGATGCAATGCCTTCCACTATTTTTTTCGTTTGCGCCTGCAATGGCCAATACCCTTGCCGGCCAGCTATCAATTGAAACAGGACAGTCGGACAATGGGCGCAAAGCGCCGGCTGATCAAATTGACGAGCGCCAGGACGCTTATCTGCTGGAGTTGCGCGGCGACTATCAAAATAGCTATATGGATGCCAAGGCAGATTACTCGACCAGTCAGCGGCATTTTGATCAGGGCTCGCAGGAAGATAAGTCCTATCTCAATGGCGACTCTTATCTGCGTTTAGGCAATGAGCGGCAACCTGCCGATTTACTCATTAGTTACTCCCGTCGAACTCTGTTGCAAAAGCCGGACGAGGTGAGGTTGACTAACAACCTTGAAGAGCGCGGGATTCTGCAGGTGGCCCCCAGTTTGCGGGCGAAATTGGGCAATAGGGACACCCTGGGGGTGACTGGCGAATACACTGATATTTCCTACCAGGAAAATAGCCTGCGCGACTCGAAACGTGAAGGTGCCAACTTGCACTGGGATCACCTGATTTCAGCACTATCACAATTGCAGATACTGGCGCAAAAAACAGACGTCACTTTTGATGAAACACCCACTGCGGATTATAGCTATTCGAAAGCTGCCGCCAGCTATTCGGCACAATTGCGTCAACTAACCTACTCCATTCAGCTTGGTTATAACCGAACCGAAAGTGATTACCGAGAAAATTTTAATGCACCCTCTTACCAGATTGATTTGGATCTGGATACTGGGCTAAATAGCATTCAAGCCAGTGCGTCAAAACTGATCACCGACAGCTCTATCGGCGACGGCAATCGCGGTGCAACCGATGCTGAGCCTGCCAGCGATGGCTCTCTGGGGATTAATCAATTAGAGCGTGTGCAATACGATATTAATTGGACAACGCAAATGGTCTGTGAGCGATGCCGTCTATTTGCCGGTGTCACCTATATCGAGGACGACTACATAACCATACTGGAACGCGCAAACCAACAAGGGGTGAATATGGGCTTTAGTTACCAATTTTCGCGCTTGTTATCCTTAACGGTTAGCGGCAATAAATCCCAGCGTAAATTTGAAAAAAGTATTATTGGAACAGACTATGATTTGGTCCAATATCAACTGAGCCTGGATGCGCGCATCAGTGAAAAATTAAGCGCGCGACTGGTTGCGCGCAGAGAAGAGCGCTCCGGTATAGTTGAGGCCACAAATTACCAAGAAAATTTTATTGGCATAAATGCGATTGTTAACTTCTAACGTCAAAATATTCACCTGCACTCCAGTGGTGACTCTGGATTTTTAGTTTGGAACGTAAATATTCATGATAATCAGAAAACTGTTGATAATACTCAGCCTGGCAATGTTATTTGCCTGTGGTAACAAGGATCAAAACAAGCAGGTAGATTACGAGCGCCATCAAAAGTCGGCGCTGGCTTATATTCAATCCGGGCAATACAAGGCCGCGGCCCTTGAAGCTCAGAATATGATTAAAGCCTTGCCTGATAATTCCGGTGGTTACCAACTACTATCGCAAATATACAATGATACCGGTGCCTATAAGGCCACTCAGAATTTACTGAATGGAACCGTCGAAAAACTCCCGCAGTTGGCGCAGTTACTGGCTGACTCCTATTTAAAAAGCGGTAAATACAGTTCGGCTGTCGAAGTATTAAATAAATATCCTGCGGACAAAACCAATAAAGACGCCTATCTGGCACAGCAGAAAAGCCTGGCGCTGGCCAGCATATTTTTAGGCGATAAAGCTCAATACGATTCAGCCTTGGAAAATTTTACAAACCAGGGCGGCGCTAAACTTGACCAGCTTACTTTGCAGGCGATAAATGCCTATTCGCGTGGAAAGCTGGAAGAGGCAGATAGAATGCTAAAGCAAGGCCTGAGTCTGGCACCAACCAATGTCGAAATATTGAAATGGTTGGGGACTATCAGTGCGGCAACCAATAAGCTGGATCAGGCAGAATCCTATCTCACCCAGGCTCTGGGGCAACTCAAAAATAGCGACATCATAACCGCAGACCGCAGCCAGGTTACCTCGCAACTTATTGAAGTGTTAATTCAATTGGGACGTTCGAGCGAGGCCTATACTTACCAAAAAATGCTCGCGCAGGCTAATCCCGAAGGCAGCGCCGCGCAGCAGCAATTCAACGAGGCGCTCGAGTATTATCAGCAAGGCAAATTTGATGAGGCGGAAAAGATCCTGTCGCAGCTGCGCAAGGATTTTCCGAAGGATAGTAATACCGCTACCCTCCAGGGCTTAATTGATTTTCAGCAAGGTGCAGATAGCAATGCCGAAGATTTGTTCGACGAGTTTGTCGATCCAGAGACGGCCAATGCGTCAATTATCCAGGCCGCAGCGCTGGTAAAATTTCGTGTACACAAAGCCGATGAAGCGCTTGAGCTTTTAAAAGCGGCTGCTGAGCGGCAACCTAACAACGCCACGGTACAGGCAAGCTACGGTCTGGCGCTGCTTGATAAGGATAAAACCAGCGAGCAAGGTGCAAAGGCGCTGGAAAAAAGTCTGGCAATTAATCCGCAGCAAAATCGCTTGCGGCTCGCACTCGCCAAACGCTATAGCGCTTTGGATCAACCAGAGCAGGCCCTGGGGCAGCTGCAAAAGGCCTATCGCAACGAACCGCAGGATTTACTGCTGCAACAAAATTATTTTAAGGCGTTGCTGGATGCCGGTATGGATGCTGACATAGAGCAGGAGATTGCCAACTTTAAAAAGAATTACCCGGATAGCACACGCGGCGAGTTGATGTCCGGATGGTTTCACGCGCGGAAAAAGCAGTGGTCAAGCGCCGAGAGCGACTTCCGTCAGGCATTGGCCAAATCTGAGACTAAAGAAAAGGAGTTGGCTTACGCCGGACTTGCGCAAGTGTTTGAGCAGCAACAGCAATACGCTAAGGCGATGGCGCAGCTGCAGGAGGCGATAAGCCTCTCGCCCGAATCGGTTGGGCTTTATCGCATGTGGTTAAAAGATGTCGTGCAACTCAAAAAGCAGGATGAAGCAATCAGCTTTTTGTCGGGTATAGAGTCAAAATCAGGGGGCTGGCCAGCATCGGTAGTGTTGGCGCAGTTGCTGGCCAGCAGTCAGAAATTGCCGGAAGCCATTAACCACCTTGAGCGCGCTTTGCCAAAAAGCAACGACAATGAAAATGTAAAACGCCTTTTGGCTGGTTTGTATAAAAGCTATGCTTCTCAGTTGAAATCGTCGGGTGATATAACCGGTGCGCGCCAGGATTTTTTGAAAGCTTCACGGTTATTTCCCGAGAGTCCGGAGCTGGTTGCCAATTTGATCTTCCTGGAACTGGATGAAAAAAACTTTGATGAGGCCCAGCGCATACTCAATGAATTTGCCAAGGAAAATTCCAATCAACCTGAATATTTTTACATGCAAGGTGCCATTCAAATTGCTCAGGGAAAAACTCAGGCAGCGCTTGAGTCCTATCAGAAGTCATGGGCTTTAAAGCCATTAGAGGCGACTGCCGAGCAACTTTACAAATTTAAGCAAGGGCAGGGCGATGAAAAAGCCCGAGAGGTTTTCCTGCAGGAGTGGGCCCAAAAAATTCCGCAGAGCTACAAACCCAATTTAATGTTGGCGCTAAGCTACCAACAGCAAGGCAACTCAGATGCCGCTATAAGCTGGTATGAAAAAACCCTGGCCCTGGCTCCCAAGTTACCGGCGGCAGCCAATAATTTGGCTTGGCTTTACTATGAAAAAGGCGATGAGCGAGCTCTTAAATTGGCAGAGATGGCGGCGACACTTTCACCCTCATCACCCGAAATATTGGATACCTACGGTTGGATTCTGTTAGGCCAGGGTCAAGCCGAACAGGCGGTAGATGTATTAAAAAAAGCGGCACAGCTCGCGCCTGATAACACAGAAATAAAAGCGCATTTGCAAGAGGCGCAGAAAAAACTTAAATAGCTTCAGTTAACATGCATTACCAGCGCGGAAGGAATACTGCCTTGGTTTTTAGTCATGTATATAATGGCGTGCTTTCTTCGGCCCTTCTGTATTCTGACAAATAGGTTTGTGGTCTGTATAAGCTCTGCAGCTAGGAGAGGCAGGGTTTTTATTTTGGGAGCAACTGCCGACTTACATTACCAGCCCATCCGGGAAATGCACAATGCCGACAAATTTTAAACCTGAGCATCGCCCGGGGCTGTTTCGCCTGCCTTTGTGGCTTAACGCCTGGAAGCAGGCTTGGGGTCAGGTCGCGGGCGTTATTTATCTGGGTGACGAAGATTGCCCTCCCTACCGCCAGTTTTACCAATTCACAGAAAAAAAGCTGCACATTCTGCCTTTGACAACTTTGGTGCCTATCGGGCTTAACTCGGCCGCAATTCACAGTATCCGCGGTGAATACTTTTGTTGCGAAAATGGCCATCAATTTGAAAAACTACTTGCAGAGGTAAAAAATTGCCAGTGGGACCAGTTCTACCTGTCGGATGTAATTCTTAACTCCAGGGAGCACAAGGCGCTGCAGGAATTTTGCGAGGAGCACAACTATAGTTTGCTAATTCGCGATTATGAGCTGTCCTACGGTGTCGATCTTAGCCAAACAAATTTTGATAGCTATTTGAAAGGGCTGGGTAAAAATACGCGATTGAAATTTTATAATCGCCGCACCAAATTACAAGGTCAGGGAAAATTAATTGTAAAAAATATATGGCCGGATATTGATGGCTTTATTCAGATAATAAATGGTTTCCATCAAAAGCGCTGGGGAAAATTGTGCTTCTCTCCCAATAACGAACAATTAATGCGCTTGGCCACGCAGCAAATGTCCCTGGCCGGGCACGGTGTTGATTTATCGGTAATGTATTTTAACGATCAGCCCGTGTCGACCATGCTGGATTTGGAAGTTAACGGAAGAGTTTACAATATTCAGTCAGGTTATCTGGAGGACTTTATGTCGGGCGTCTCTCTAGGCACCCTCCATTTCGGCTTTCAAATTGAAGCGGCATTTAATAATCCTCAGGTTAACTATTATGACTTTATGGCGGGTAGAGGAAAAAATGCCAACTATAAGACGTCTATGGCGAATGCTAAGCTGCCATTTATCAGCCTGCTGATTATTCGCAACCCGATTATTCGATGGCTGTATAAAATAAACGATTTGATTAAGGGAAATCCCGCCGATTTATCAGGGTACATGGCGAATTATCAAAGGGCCGAGAATACGGCTAATCCAGACCGGCAGTAGTTTCCAGGCCGCTATAAGCAGGCGAAGTTTGGGGTTGTCCGGATTCAGCTCCGGAGACGCTGCGCCCTCGGGCAAGAGGTAGTACCAGTGATGTTGAATTGGCTCTGCGCCCCATTGTTTTTTAAATTTATAGGTGCCGGCTTCCTTGGTGGAGCGGCCAAAATCAAAATAGGTAAAGCCCGCATTTATCGCGTGGCGTAAAATATTTCGGTAGAGCCACATATTGGCATTCTTGTGGTTCGCCTGTCTTAAGGTGGATGCCCAAGGTATCTCAAGCAAATCGCCGCTGCCGATTAAAAAACCGCAAGAGACCGCCTGCCCCGTCATGGTTACCAGCGCAATTTTTGCATCCAGGCTGGGCTCCAATAATATGTTGCGGAAAAAATTCTTGGGGTATACCGGTGTTCCCAGATCGCGCATATTGGTTGCGAAGATTTGATAGAAGCTGTCGAGTAATTCCACACCACCCAGCTGAAATTCGGGCGCGTAGTCCTCGGCGCGTTTGTATTGCGCGCGCACCTTTGCCCCCAGCGCTTGTTCGAGCTGATCATCCTGTTGCGGCAGCTTCAGGATCATGGACGCTTTTTTGGTTGAACAAGGAAAGTTCAGACCGGCGTGTAAAGTGCGCACTTCAATGTGGCTTAAGTTTTCGGCAGCCAGCAGTTTGCGGGCTTCCTGCAATAGGGGTTCGGCCAGATTAAGATACGGGCTGCAGACACCGCCATAATTAATAAATGGAATTGAAACTGCAAAACGCCCGAAAAGTTTGCTGGAAAAAAAGGTGAGGGGCAGGCCACCCAGTATTCGCGTGTGATTGTCCTGCGCAATTAAAACCTGGCTTTGGCGCCCAAAGGTGTTTTGCATTATGCGCAGCCAGGGTGAGCCGGCGTAGGGCATATGGGGTGTTTGCGCAAGAAATTTATCCCAGGCCTCCAGTTCCGCCACACCCAGTAACCGAAAATTCAATTCGCCCGTCCATAGTTGGTGAGGGGGCGTCAATAAATCTGGCGTGTCCGTTTTGACCGGGGTTGCGGGGGTGATGAACTGCTGGGCTTTAATGGCCTTGATGCTTGCCTCAACATCGGCCAGCTTGCCCGATATGTGTTTCATTTGCTCAAGGAGTAGCAGGTGATCTGCGGAACCTTTGACGACTTGTTTAAACTGGCTGGCGATAGCGCCTTTTTGGTTTTTGAGTAGTTTAAATTGCTGTTCCAAATCTGAAAGCTGAGATGGCATAGACTTCCCGGTTATTGATTAGGCGAAGCGAGTGCGCAACGCTTCAAACCAGGAAGTATAACGAACGAAGGTCTCAAAATCATTGGGAAAGGCATGACGCAAGATAGTGAAGGGAGCATCTTTAA
>CBINKF010000140.1:0-7166 GCA_966251115.1 uncultured Cellvibrio sp. | reverse complement strand
TTAACCAGGGACCCGGCGCTTTCGGCGGTACTGCTCAAATATGCCTCAAGCCCTTTAATCGGCAGTCAAAACCCGCCCCAGACACTCCTCGATGTGATCCGCCTGCTGGGGATGAACCAGGTGGAGCGCATCACCATGGTCCACTCCATCAAAAGCCTGTTTTCGGCGCACTCTGTAAAACACAAGCGCCTGTTTTTGGAGGCCTGGCGGCGCCTGGCGTTAAAGGCGAGCCTGAGTACCTATATCGCCAAACACATAAAGCGGGTGCTGCCGGATCATGTACTTATGGCGGCGCTGCTGAGCGAAGTGGGCACCCTGGCGGTGTTGTCGGCGTTTAAAAATGCTGAGGAGACACCGGATATTCCCACCTATATTGCGCTGTGCCGCAAGTACGCCAAATCCCTGGGGGCGATTACCCTCAAGCGCTGGCAGGTGGGTGATGAGTACATCAAGGTTGTGCAGGAGATAGGTCACTGGACCGAAGAGAGCCCGGGGCCGATGAACCTGAGCGATGTGATCAACCTGGGCTTATACCACTCACTTAAATTAAGTTCAAAACAGACAGACTTGCCCCCGCTCAAAGAATTATCCGCCTATAAAAAGCTGGAAGAGCCCAATAATAAAGTTATCGCCGGTGGCCTGGAAGTGGTAATGACCAATATCCAGGAAATTCGCATAGTGGCAAAAAGTTTGTTTTAACGGCCCTAGCAACCCAGGTAATTTTCAGCAGTGGCCTGGTTACCCGGTGCTGCCTGGATTGCCAGGCTCTATATGCAGCTTGGCGATCTCCTCGATATAGGTCACAAAGTTGGGGTCTTCGCCCACCAGTAAACGGGGCAAGCGCGAGCGGAAGTAGGGTTTGTGACACCACTCGTGAATATAGTCCTCCCAGGAGTGCCAGCGGCGGGTTTGGGTGCTGGACATGTCGTCGGTATAGAGCAGCAGATAAGCGCGCTCGAACAGCGAAATTAACATCGAAAAAATAATCAGCAGGCGATCCTGTTGCTCTTCCGTCAAATCGGCGGGTTCATCGTTGGAAAACAACCGCAGGTCGGGGTGATCCAGCGCAACTTTTAAAAAATCCTGATAGTTGTCGGAAAGCAGTTGATAGACTTCTTCATCTTCGTTTTCACGCTCTTTGCGCTGTTCATATAAAAACACGGCTATGGCCATGGGGAAACCAATTACCGTGACCACATAACTGAGCAGTTCCCAGGTTTCAAGCATAATGAACCTTACATCTTTTTTGCCGGGTGACCCTGGTGTGTTTTAAGCCTGGTCACCATTTTTGCGGCGCTTTTTCACGGAATACATGGCCTGGTCGGCCTTGCAAATTAACTGGTCCATATCGCGCCCGTCGTCGGGATACAGGCTAAAGCCCGCGCTGACACTAATATCAATCGGCTCGCCATCCACCACACAGGGAGCCCCCAGGTTGTCGCCTGCCTTGCGCAGGCTGTTGGCAACATGGTCGCGGCTGACGACGGCTTCGAGCAGTATCACAAATTCATCGCCACCCAGGCGCGCTATGGTATCACTGCCGCGAAAGCTGAGCAGAAGCCGCTGGGCCACAATTTGCAGCAATTTATCACCCATCAAATGGCCGTAGCGGTCGTTGATGGGTTTGAAATCATCCAGGTCGACAAAGATTAACGCCAGCTGGGTGTGGCTGCGCTGGGCGCGCTTAATGGCCTGTTCGCATCGGTCTTTAAACAGCGTGCGATTGGGCAGGCCGGTGAGCATGTCGTGGTGGGCCAGTTGGCGCAGTTCATCCTCGCGCGCTTTGCGCACGCTGTTGTCGGAAATAATCGCCACATAATGACGGGTGCTGCCCTCATTATTTTTAACACCGCTGATGCTTACCCGCACTGGTAAGAGTTCACCGCTTTTGGTGCGGTCAATCAGGTCACCCTCCCAAAAACCCTGGCGATAAAGGCCATCGAGCATGTCGCGGTATTTTTCGGGGGCGGTATAGTTGGACTGGAATACGGGCGGAATCTGCCCCAGCAGTTCGCTCTCGCTAAAGCCGGTGAGCTGGCACAGGGCCTGGTTGACCGAAACGATATGTATATTGGCATCGGTAATTAAAATGCCGTCGTGGCTGGCGGAAAACACTGTGGCGGCGAGGCGCACCTGTTCCTCGGCCTGCTTTTGCTCGGTTTGGTCGAGCACAAAGGCGATCCCCATATCCGCCTCGCCGGTCAGCACTGCAACCCCTAAAAGCACCGGAACCCGGTGGCCGTCCTTGTGCCAGTAGGCTTTTTCATAGGGCGCGCAGCGGCCCTTGTCGCGCAACTCTGCCACCGCCGCCAGGTCGCGCGCCTGCCACTCGGGTGGGGTGAGTTCGCGCCAGTTAATTCGCCCCTGGGCTAGGTCATCGGCGGTGTAGCCGAGCATGGATAGAAACCGCTCATTGGCTTCTTCCAGGCCGCCTTCGCGGTGCCAGGTGACTATGCCTATGGTGCCCGACTCTTTCAGGCTGCGAAAACGCGCCTCGCTCACCCGTAATTTTTGCTCGGCGCGTGCTATGCCCTTGCTGATTTGCAGGCTGATATAAATGGCGATGGAAACAAAAATAAGCAGCGCGGCAAAACTGCTGAGTTGTACGGTTTTGCGTACCCAGCGCGCGCCTTCGCCCAGCACGCTGGAAAATTGAATTTCCAGCTGGGTCAGTTCGCTATTCAAAGCGGCTAGCTGGTCGCGCAGCTGATGCAGCTTGCCCCCTCGCGTCGGGTCCTGGGTTTGCTCCATAACCTGCTGCAACTCCAGGCCCAGTGCGCGCAAGCGGGCAATGCTTGCATCGGCCTGCTGCCAAATGTCTATAGCCTGGTGCATATAGGAAATATTTTGAAAATGCTGGAAGAACCAAATCATGGCGGGGACATCATCCGGGTGGTTTTGGCCTTGCAAAAATCCGGCTTGGGCTTGATCGAGGTTGGGCGGCAAGGATTTAAGCGCGTTGCGCGCCTGGGTATCCCCCTCAATTACAATCAATGCTTGTTCAAAGGCGGCAAAATCGGCAGTGTTTTGGCTGTAGCTGTAGCGAGTCAGATAGTAAATCGCGTCCTTTTGCGATTTGGCCCACAGCCCCTCGCCGCGCACATAGGCGCGTACCCCGGAGAAAATATTGGACTGAAGGTACATCAAACCCTGTAGCAAGAGCGCGACAGCGACAAATAAAGAAACGATAACAATCACTTTTCCGCGCGACGAGAATGTCAGGCTTTTATGGCTTAACGTCCGCATGCAAGGGTCCCGAATTCTGGAGTTTCCATGTGCCGTATCCGACGGCTCGAAAGTGCCGGTGATGATTTAAAGGCCCAATTTGCTGGCCAGGCCAATTCAGCATAGATGCCTTTTAGTGGTTTGTCTGGGCGCAGGTGCGGTGGGCTGCTATTATGCCGCGCCTACAAATACCCTCACCGCCGGTAATTTTTCAGAGGCCCCGTAAAATTTTGGTTGTTATGCTGAGCGAACTCCTCGCTATTCTCGCCCCCATTGTTATTTCCACCGCTATAGGTTTTATCTGGGGTAAAACCGGCACAGCCTTTCCTACCGACTTTATTTCACGCATCGTCATGAACATTGGCACACCCTGCCTGATTGTAGGGGCTATAGCCAAGGTGGAGCTGGACCCGGCAATAATGGGGCAGGTGGCGCTGGCGACCGCCATGGCCATGGCGACCATGGCGCTGCTGGGATGGCTGTTGATACGCGCGCTGAAACTGGAGATTCCCGCATTTTTACCGCCCTTGGTGTTTCCCAACAACGGCAATATGGGCTTGCCCCTGTGCCTGTTTGCCTTTGGTCAAACGGGTTTGGCCCTGGCATTGGGGTCATTTATGGTGATGATGATTTCAACCTTTACCTTTGGCTTGGTGTTGGTGGCAAACGGGCAGGGTGGTTGGCGCAGTCGGCTGATGGAGGTGGTGCGCCAACCGGTGATCTATGCCATGTTGTTGGCCGTTGTTTTACTGGTTACCCACACACCTTTGCCGCGCTGGATGGGCAATACGCTGGACCTGCTGGGCGGTATCGCCATACCGCTGATGACAATTGCCCTGGGGGTTTCCTTGGCGGGCTTAAAAATCCATTTTTGGCAGCGCAGCTTATTATTTAGCTGCCTGCGCGTGTTTGGTGGGTTGCTTTTGGGTTACGCCGCTTGTGTGTTAATCGATTTACAGGGAGTTGCGCGCAAAGTGGTGCTTTTGCAATCAGCTATGCCCATTGCCGTATTCAACTATTTATTGGCATTGCGTTACAACCATCGCCCGGATGAAGTGGCGGCCATGGTGCTGGTTTCGACCCTGGTGGCGTTTATCGGCCTGCCGTTTTTACTCGCGGCAATTTTATAGCTCTGAAATTAGCCCTTGATGCTGCAGGTAGCCCATTAACTCCACCACCAATTGCGTCGTGCTTTTTTGTGCAGAATTTAAATGCAGCTCAGGCGCAAGCGGTGCCTGGTACTCAGCGTCTACACCGGTAAAGTTGGCGAGCTCGCCCGCGCGTGCGCGTTTGTAAAGCCCTTTGGGATCGCGAGCTTCGCACAGGGCCAGGGGCGCATCGACAAATACCTCGATAAATTGTCCGGCGGCGCATTCGCGGCGCAACTGGTCGCGCATCTGGCGATAGGGTGAAATAGTCGCGCTAATAACGATCAAACCGGCATCCAGCATCAATTTGGCTGTTTCGCCTATGCGGCGAATATTTTCAAATCTATCTGCTTCACTAAACCCTAAATCGCGACACAAACCCTGGCGCAATTTGTCGCCATCCAACAGGTAATGGGGCAAGCCTCGTTGCTTCAGGGCCTCGGCCAGGGCATTGGCGGTAGTGGTTTTGCCCGCGCCGCTCAGGCCGGTAAACCAAATCAGGCAGGGATGAAAGGCCAGAGTAGTCATGCTGAATTTCCGTTTGAACAAAACCGATTTAATAAAAAATAACTTCGCGTTTTAATCAAGTCGCGCTAGATTAGGCTAGAGTAGGCCCTACCAAAATAAAAAACATTCCCGCCGTTTATCGCCATGATGGCAATCCAAAGGATTTATGAACTCGCCTAACCATACCTTTAATAACACCGTTAATCACACCGTTAATAACACGGCAATTCACAGCGTCGGGCAGATCAACTTTGCGCGCCTGGATTGTCAGGTTTTACTGCCGCTGATGCAATCCGAAATTACCCAGCTACTCGATGCCACCTGGGTTGATCATGTTAATGCCAGAGACTATGCCGGCGGTTGGAATATTTTGCCGCTCAGATGCCAAGCGCAGCATAGTCAGAGTCACCCAGTCTTGCAAAGCTTTGCTATAGCGGAGGGTGATACCTGGGAAGACTTACCTGTTATGGCTGGCTGCACGCAAATTAAACAGTTGCTTGCGCAGTTGCAATGCCCGATTAAGTCGGTACGCCTGATGCGCTTGTGCGCCGGTGCCCTCATCAAACCGCATCGCGACCAGGGCCTGGGTTTGGCGTTTGGCGAAGCGCGCTTACACATGCCGGTGTTTTGTTCAGATAAAGTGAGCTTTTGGGTAAACGAAAAATTGATCCCCATGGCGGAAGGTGAACTTTGGTACTTTAATGCCGATGAAGTTCACGCGGTAGAAAACCAGGGTAATGAAGATCGAATTAATTTGGTGATTGATTGTGTGGCCAACGACTGGTTAATCGATCAGGTCGTGCGGGGTAGCTGTATTGGATAATTTGTGGGCGAATTATCAGCAATTGCTGGTTTCGGTAGCTGAGCTTAACCAGTTGAGCCAAGCACAGCGATTGGAGGACTTCTTACTGGAGCTTAAAACGCTCTGGGCTTGCCCGTCGCTCAGTGATCAGGAATTGCTCGATCAACTCAACCTATGCAATCAAACCGCTTTAGCCAATACGATTGATGTGGCGGGAAACTGGATGCCATATCGCTATCAGGCTTCAACGCAACGTGTGGATTGGCTTTTTCCCATAGCTTATCCGCGCGAGCCTTTTTTGGATGAATACATTAGTTGTTGCCGCCAGAATCTGGTTAATCAGCTGATCAGGCCGTTCACACATTTACAGACTGTACGCGAGTTGTCGACCAGGGTGACGGCCGCAAGCCCCGCCGGGTTTATTTTTCACCTGTCGCGCTGCGGCTCAACCCTGGTGTCCGGCTGCCTCTCCGAACTGGAAACCACCTGCGTATTTTCTGAGCCGCCGTTGCTGACCGAGTTGCTCCTTGACGCAGCCCTATCTGTAGAGGAGAAGCAAGCGAGCCTGCGGGTGTTCATCGATCTGCAAGCGGCCGCGTTTCCCGACAAACCCCAGGTGATTATTAAATGGAATGCCTGGGATATTTTTTATTGGGATTTAATTCGCGGCCTGTACCCGCAAGTGCCCGTGCTGTTTTTAGTGCGCGACCCAGTGGAAATATTGGCCTCCCATCAAAAACTGACGGGGCGCCATATGTCGGGGGAGCCGGGGCTCACGGGTGTTGCCCCGGTGTTTGGTTACTCGGGTGAATCACTGTTGGCGTTTCGTATTAAGGTGTTGCGGCAATTATTGGAATTTATGGCAAAGCTATCCACTCAACCGCGGATATTGATCAAAGACTACTCGCAGCTCAACCCGGAGGCTATTGGATGTGTTGGGGATTTTTTTAATCTGGCGCTGACAAAAGCGGATATGGACTGTGTTCGGCATCGTATGTTTTATAATGCCAAAGAGCCGGGCAAGGCCTTTGTGGCAGACTCCGCCTCAAAGCGCGAAGGCTTTGGCGTTGACCAAAGGCTTTTGATTGAAAGCCAGCTAATGACGCTCTATAAGCGCATTTGCTTATCCGACCAAAATTAAGGAAGCATTCGAATGCAGACAACCATGTCATTGCCCGACGGCTTGGGGTTACGTATTGCCAAGCCGTCAGATCAACTGTTTATCGAAAAGCTGTTTCAGGCAACGCGCGAGTTTTTACACCAGGCCGATGCCGACAAAGAGTACATCGACATGGTGATTGACCAGCAAATGTATTTGCAAACCGAGGGTTATGGTAAGCAATTTCCCAATGCGTACACCATGATTATCGATAAGCAACAAGAACCTATTGGTAAAATCACCCTCGATTTTGGCGCTAACCTGGTGCATGTGCTGGACCTGGCCCTTATTCCGGCGGCGCGTGGCAAAGGGTACGGCAAGGCGG
>CBINKF010000139.1:0-7171 GCA_966251115.1 uncultured Cellvibrio sp. | reverse complement strand
CCGCAAAATCGCCAGCTTCGCGTTTTAAAATTGCCAGGGCGTTATAGGCATCGAGGTTGGTGTGGTTGGCGTTAATGGCTTGATTAAACGCATCTTCCGCACGCTTGTCGTCGTTTTGCGCGCGATAGACAAAACCCAAATTCAACCAGGCGCCAGATAATTGCTTATTTTCTGCAATCACTCTTTGCAGCAGCGACTCCGCCTGCCCCCACTGCTTTTGCTCCATGGCACGCGTGGCATCGGCAAAATTTTGCGCGGCCTGACGACTGACGCTGGGTTTGGCTTGCAGATAGGGATTGGGTAACACCGGGCCCGGCGGCAGTAGACTGCTGCCTGCTTCCACCGGCACATTGGTGTCGGTTTCTGCGCTGGCTTTGGGTGTTTTTTTCGGTGAGCTGGAACAGCCTGCCAAAACTGCGAGCGCGAGCAACCCAACCAGGGCGAGCTTATTGAATCTCATGGCTCACCTCCACTCGGGTTTCCTGTTTGTTGTAGCGCGCCGGCACCAATTTGGCGAGCGCTTCAAAGCTGCGCTTAACCCAGGGGCCATAGGTGCCTTTCCAGGCGCGCTGGGCATTGGCCTGGTGAATTTCTATGGCTTTTTCCTGGAATGGATCAGCCTGCTCTTCGAGTAGCAATTCGTATTGTTCCAGCGCCAATTCATCCAGGCCTTTGGGGCGCTGGGAATCGAGCAGATCTTTGCCCAACTGCGCGTAAATTTCGCCAATTTTATAACTGGCCTGGGTGGTAAACTCAGCCACGCCGTAGTTCAAAATCTGCTCCTGTTCTTTTAGCGCCTGCTCCATGGCCGCGCGTTTGGCTTTGAGCGAAGTTTTAATCGGCAGCGTCAACTTAATGCGCAGATATTTATCGTAACTGGCCTCGGATAATTCGGTTTGCGCCGAGGCGGCCAGATAGACGCTGCGATCGGTTTTGGCTGAACCGGCGGCTTTGTTAGTCGCCACAATTTGCTGCAGCCAATAATTCCGCTTGGCGCTGTCGCCGGCCGCTTTATACAACTCGGTTAGTTTAAATTGCGCCTCCAGCGCATTCGCCAGCGGACGGGGATAGTCGCTGGCATAGCGACGGTATTGCTCTATGGCCATATCGCGTTTGCCGGATTTTTCGTAAAGCTCTGCCGCCATGTATACCGACTGGCGTTTTACTTCCGGATCGCTGCTGCTGGAAGCCATCAGATTGAGTTCATCGGCGGCCTGCTGCCATTTTTGTTCGCCCTGGTAGATAACGACCATCTTGGCGGGCAGGGTCGCGGTTAGTTCATGCTTGGGATATTTGCGGCGGAAATCGCTGTAAACATTTTCCGCCTGCTGCCATTTTTCCTCTTCCATCAAATACAGGCCCGCGTCGTATTGAGCCTTGATGGCAATATCAGTATTAGGTGTAACCTGGGTAATGCGCAGCAATTGATTAATGGCAGTGTCCTTGTCGCCCAAGGCGAGGCTCGCCTCCGCCTGGCGATAGATACTGGCCGCAATGCGCTCGCGCACCTGGTCGGGAGTTGGGGCATTGGCCTGTTTGCCATAGACAGGCAACATGCTCAGCACCTGGGTATAGGCGAGCTCGGCGTCGGCGTACTCTTTCAGCTCGAAACGGCTGTGACCGAGAATCAACCAGCTGGTAAATTGCAGTGCTCCATCGGCTGGCGGCTGTGCGGCGATAACACGCTCCGCAACGGCTTTGGCTTCCAGGTAGCGGCTTTGACTGAGCAGTTCAGAACCTGCATCAGTAAGCACTGGCATAGCGCGCGGGTCGGTTTTATAGACTTCGGCAAAGCGCAACGCGTTTTCAATTTTGCGCTCTTTCCACTCCACTAATTTCGCATCGGGAAATTTATCGGCAGAGGAAATCAAGCGCTGCGGAATAATCACCGCCGAATAGCCGGCATCGGCGCCGCGCAATTTATCGCTGTAGCCATAGGCAACCTGCTCGTAGGCCTCCAGGGCGCCTGGCAAATCGCCCGACTCGTTTAAACACTCGGCGAGCAGGAAGGTCATCTCTGCGGCTTGCGGATCTTTCTCGAAGGTTTGCACAAATTCGCGATACCAATTTGCCGCGCGACCATAGGCCGCTTCCGCCTCAGCTTTTTTATTGGCGGCGCTCAAACTCTGTGCCTGGGCGTGCTCGAATTGCGCCAGTTCTTCCAGCGACTGGTGCAAATAGGCAATTGCACCGCTGCCAATAACCCCTTTGCGCGAGGTCCAAAAATTGCTGCGAATGCCGTAGCGCTCAACAAAATCCTGTTTGGCCGGCAAAATCAAACTGGGGAAATCGCCCTGCTGATAGGTATCAATCACTTTAATGCTAAAGCTGGGGGCAAAATCGGAATCGGGATTGTGCTCCACAAAATGCTGGTAGGTATTAGCGCTGTCGGTAAAGCGTTTTTGCTCCAGATACAACTGCCCCAATTGCTGATAGAGCATGTACTCATAGGGGCGCTTGCCGCCCAGTTGGGTTTGCAAATCGCTGATGGATTGCGGCCCTTCAAGGTAGGAGAGCGACAGGCCCATTACGCGCAAAGTGTCGTTGATTAAATTGGTTTTGGCCGCGCCCAGGTCGGTTAACGCCTGTTCCATATCCGCCGGTTCGCCGCTGCTGCCCAGGAGTTGATCGAGGACACCGGCAAACGACTTGAGCGCCTGCTCGTAATCGCTGCGCTTAAATTGCGCCCAACCTTCCATATAGAGCGCGTTTTGTTTCAGCTGCGCGTTATCACCGCTGCTCACCACGCTCGCATAGGCAGCTTCAGCGGCTTTGTAGTTGCCTTCGGAAAACGCTTTTTCCGCGCGGCGAAATTGCGTCTCGGCAATAAAGGGCGACTCGGGCGCGGATTCCGCCAGCGAATCCAATACTTGTCCCGCCTCTTCACTGCGGCCATCGAGCGACAGCGCTTTCGCCAATTTATAGCGCAGCTGATCGCTCTCAACTGATTTAATTTTGGGGTCCGCTTCCTGCGCTTTTAACAACTCGCGGTACATGGCGATGGGTTTGTCGTAAAAGCTGTGCACATCCTGGGCGTTAAGCTGGGTGTTTTCACTGCGCATCATTTCCAAATCCGCCAGGTGCAACTGAATTTGCTGGCGCATTTTCGGATCTTCCGCATTGGCGAGTGCGGCGCGGTAACTCTGCTCAATTTGTTCAACATTCACCAGCTCTACTTTAGCGCTGGTGTCGGGCAACTTGGCCTCTGGCAAGTCTGCCAGGGTGCGACCGCGCCCATCGTCTTTGCCGGAAAACCAGCTGCAACCGCTCATCATGACACTGGCGAGCAGGCAGCTGATAAGCGCGAGGCGAAACTTAATCGGCGCTGGGTGTGGCCTGGGGTTTGGGCGCGACATCATTTGGACTCTTTCCGCAACTCGGTGTCGTAGAGGCGCGCCACCGCCAGGTGCGCTTGCGCCAGATAATTATTAAGGCGTTTTTCCTGGGCGACCAATTGTTTATCCACCTGTTGCTGCAGTGCCTGAGCCTGGGTGTCAATTAATTGATCGGCGCGCGCCAACTGCACCGCTGTATCTTTGGCTAACACCTGCAGGCGCACCAGTTTGGGTTGAATGTCGATACTGGTGGCCATCAGCGTATCTACGCGCTCACGTGTTGCGCGCACCTGCGCCAGGGTTTGATTGATAGTTTGCAGTTGTGCTTTTAACTCGGCCAGGTGCGCGGGGAACTGCTCGGCGGCGCGCCACAGCAAGATACCGCCAAACATTTTAAGCCGCGCGTGCTCATCGCTTGGATCCGGCCCTTCAGCCTGCATGCGCGCAATGGTGGCGCGCGAAGTTTTTACCCGCGCGTAGAGTTTTTGCGTGTCCTCATCGGCGAGGGCGACATAATCATCGTCGTTTTCAATTTGCTGGATTTGCGCCTGTAATTGATCGCGCTGGCTATTCAACTCATGTTCGCGCTCGCTCAAACGATTGGTGACCATCTGCTGCTCCTGACGACCGCGCTCAGCTTGTTTTTCGAGGAGTAGTTCCTGATAGATATCCAGCTTGGGCTGCCAGTCGCGCAATAATTTTTGCAGGCGCAGCAGATCGCGCAATTGCAGCACCGCGGCCTGGAATTCATTGTGCGCAAACAATTCCGACAGGTAGGCCGAGCGGGTTTTAATAATGCTGGTCTGATCCAGCCTCAGCCAGTTTTGGCCATCGTCAGTGACCGCCGCCGTCGCCTGGCCCGGATTGTCGTCGCGGCCCTGCTTGCTCCAGGTTTTCAAAGTTTCCGCCGATACCGGCTCGCTGCCAATAAGCGTTAACAGCTGCTCGCGGGTGAGGCTGGCGCGCATATCGCGCAGCAGATTAATTTGATTTTGCAGCAGGTTTTCTGCTGTTTGATACGCTTTGACCGCCTCGCCCGGCGCCTTGAGTTTTTCGTAGGCATAGGGCAGCGCCAGCAGCGACTCCTGCACTTCCGGGTGTATCAGACTGCGCTTGCGCAATAATTGCCAGGGTTTAAGTGCTTTAGCATATTCCTCTTGCGCCACCGCCGCCCAGCCATACCCCAGCAGCGCCTGGTTGGCGTAGAGACCGTCGAGGCGCACCCTGGTAAATTCTTCTATGGCGCCAACATAGCTCTGCTGCGCCAGATAGCTGTAGCCCATAGCGGTGTGGGCCTTGTCCTGCAGAGCCCACTGTTCGCGCTGGCGCTGGGGATTGTCGCTGACATCCCAGTCGGCCAATTCGCGAAAATAATCCTGCGCGCTTTTAAAATCGCCGGCGCGCGCATGGGCGGCACCCAGGTTGTAAAGCACATAGGGGTTCCAGTCGCCTAGCTTGGCTTTTTTCAATTGCGCCAGCGAATAGCCTTCGATTTGCTGCTGGTGAATGGCAATATTGATTTGCAGAGATTCCATCTGCGCGCGCAGCCCCGGTTTAAACTCGGGGCTGACGCGCGCAAAACTCTGCGCTGCCAGGTCCCATTCGCCGCGCAAATATTGCAGCTTGCCCAGATAAAACCAGGCGGCATCGCGCACCGCCTGGGGGCGGGAGTTGTCCTGCAGAATATCGCGAAACACATTTTCGGCGTGAGCTTCCATGCCGAAAGCCAGGCTGATACCGCCGGCAATTAATTCAGGGTTATTGCCATGGCCCTGAATGCCATTGCGCGCGTCGGCCACCATCAGCTCGCTCAGGGCGGAGAGATAATCCTGTTGGTAGTAGTCATAGAGCGCCACCCCATAGCGCAAATCCGCCACCGAGGTTTTGGCTTTGGGGCCAGCCCAAGCGGAGGCACAAACTAGACCGAGCAGCGCCAGGGGCAATCGGTAACGAGCGCGGCGCTTGCTGCCACTCATTGCATTTGCCATTGCTTGATATCGAACTTGGGTTGCATCTGCTCAGTGGAGTCCACTATGCGCAGCTCCAGCGCCAGCGGGTCCTGGGTTTTGGTCACCACCAGTTTGGCGCCACGTTTGTAATCCTGCTGCGGGCCCTTGCCGGTAAATATCGCACTGAATTCATGTTCGCCGGCTTTGAGATTACCTATATATAAGCGCTGAACCCCGCCGCGAAACAGGGCTTTGGTTTGCTTATCGGTGTAGAGCTCGCTGGCGACCAATTGGTTGTCGACTTCAAGCTTTACCGCATCAAGATTGAAATAAGTGCCAATGTCCATCGACAGATAAACCGCCACCTGGCTGCTGGCCGGATAGAGCAGCTCCTCCTCCAGAATTAACAGGTCGCGGTTGAGGGTGAGTACAGATTCTTTTAATGACTCCACTTGCGGCGCTACTTGAGGCTCCACTTGGGGCTTGTCACCAGTCGCATCCGCCCACACAGGTACAGCCACCAGGGCGACAAGTGCCAGGCACGCTGTGATCCTGCGCATTACATTATTCATGGTAATTCTCCGATGGTTGCGAGCTTCGCAAAAGCCAGGTTTCCGCCAGGGCTCAAAGCCCTGAATTCATTCAATTAATGCGCCAATTCTAGAAGTGCAATGCGTATCAAATTGTGACTGGGCGCACGTTTACCGAGCGGCTAAAAAGTTTATTTTTGACGACCCGCTCAAGAATTATGCAATCCACCCCAACACGCGGCGTTTGCGCGCCAAGCGCGTCACCAAGGATAGTTGTTTTTTGCTACCGAATCCGCCTGTAGTGGCTTGGCGCCCCAGACGATTCGCAAAAAATGTCACTCAATTACCAATTTTGTCGACACAGATTTTGCACCCGCCGCGCTATTTCAGCTCGTCAGGTGGTGTTAAACCCTTGCTGTAGAGTACCTTGCCCTGCTCAGTGATGAGTATGGCGTCAAATCCGGGCAGGCTGTTGATTAATGCCAGGCCTTTTTCTGGGCCCATGACAAAAACTGTCGTGGACAAGGGGTCGGTATCAAAACCCAGGGGACCGATAATGGACACACTCATCAAACCGTGGGTCGATTTGCCAGTGCGCGGGTTGATGATGTGGTGCACGCGCTCGCCTTTGCTATCGATAAAGTAGCGCTCGTAATCGCCCGAGGTGGAAATGGCGCAGTTCTCCAAGGGCAGGGTAATTGCTGTGCCTTTTTCCGCGCGCGGATTTTTTATCCCCACCAACCAGGGGCGACCAAATTTATCACCGAGCAGGCGGCTGTCGCCACCGGCGGTGACTGTGGCGTGTTGCACGCCCATCGCCTGCAGTATGGCGATACCCCTATCCACGGCGTAGCCCTTGGCAATACCGCCCAGGTCGACATACACATGCGGGTGCTCATACCAGAGCGCTGGCCCCGGCTCCAAATGCACAAAGCGATAATTGATATTGGGTAACAGCTCTTCGATTTGACGCTCGCTGGGCTTGAGTTTGGCGCGGTAATCGTAATAGCGCGCCACAGAGGCGAAAGTGATATCGAAGGCGCCGTCGGAGATGCGGCTGTAGTAAAAGGATTTTTGAATAATATCGGCCAGTTCCTGGCTGATGGCGAGCGGGTGCTCTTTGGTGGCTTTGGGCGCAAGCTGATTGGCGCGGTAGAGCTGGCTGGTTTCAATCCAGGGGCTAAACTCGCGATCGATGCGCCGCATCTCCTCCATAACCGCGACAATCGCTGCTTCGGCCTTGGCATCATCATCCAGATAGAGCGCGACGCTGACGCGCGTACCCATAATATCCTGGCTGTCGCCATGCCAGGCCGCCTGGGCGAATGGGCAAACCAGCGCGATAAAAAAGGCGCTG
>CBINKF010000138.1:0-7251 GCA_966251115.1 uncultured Cellvibrio sp. | reverse complement strand
GGGGCTGATGCAGGAGAGGTGAAGTCCGTCCTGGTTTCAGGTACAATTCGCGCCCATTTTTTAACCAGCCTCACGCCGAGAGCCTTCATGACTGTTCAGCATCACGACGCCACCCAGACCACCACCCTTGACACCCCGGCCAAGATTATCGCCAGCACCCAGTCGGCCCAACCTGCGGCGGGTTCGCGCATTGGCTTTGTCAGCCTGGGTTGCCCTAAAAACCTGGTGGATTCAGAGCGAATCCTCACTCAGCTGCGCATGGAAGGTTATGACATAGTGCCCAGCTACAACGATGCCGATATGGTGATCGTAAATACCTGCGGCTTTATCGATAGCGCTGTACAGGAGTCGTTGGAGACCATAGGTGAGGCCTTGAAGGAAAACGGACGGGTACTGGTTACCGGATGCCTGGGCTCCAAAAAAGACGAAATCGTACAGATTCATCCCAACGTACTGGGTGTTACCGGTGCCCACGCCTACGAAGAGGTGTTAAGTCAGGTTCACCAGCATTTGCCCAAGCCGCACATCCACAACCCTTTTACCGACCTGGTGCCGCCCCAGGGGGTTAAATTGACCCCGCGCCACTACGCCTATTTGAAAATCTCTGAAGGCTGCAACCACTCCTGCAGCTTTTGCATTATTCCCGATATGCGCGGCAAGCTGGTCAGTCGTCCTATCGGCCAGGTTATGGGTGAAGCAGAGCGCCTGGTAAAAGCTGGCGTGAAAGAGTTACTGGTGATTTCCCAGGACACCTCCGCCTATGGCGTGGATATTAAGCATCGCACCGATTTTTGGGACGGTCGCCCATTGAAAACCGATATGTATCAATTGGCCTCCGCCCTGGGTGAATTGGGTGTCTGGGTGCGCATGCACTATGTCTATCCTTACCCTCATGTGGACAACATTATGCCGCTCATGGCCCAGGGCAAGGTCTTGCCTTACCTGGATATTCCTTTCCAACATGCCAGCCCGACTATATTGCGCAAAATGCGCCGCCCAGGACAGGTTGAGAAGACCCTGGAGCGTATTAAAAGCTGGCGCGAGCAGGTGCCCAACCTGACGCTGCGCTCGACCTTTATCGTCGGCTTCCCCGGCGAAACCGAAGCGGACTTCCAGGAGCTGCTGGGCTTTATTGAAGAGGCGCAATTGGATCGCGTTGGCTGCTTCCAGTATTCACCGGTAGAAGGTGCAAAAGCTAATGAGCTGCCAGATCCCGTTGCTGATGATATCAAGCAGGATCGCTTTGATCGCTTTATGCAATTGCAGCAAAAAATCTCCACCGAGCGTTTAAAGCAAAAGGTCGGTCAAACCCTGCAGGTGCTAATTGACGAGGTGGACGAGGAGGGCGCCATAGGCCGCAGTTTTGCCGATGCACCGGAGATCGACGGCGCCGTGTACCTCAATGGCGACACCAGCGTTAAAGCGGGCGATATGGTCAATGTTGAAATTGAACATTCCGACGAATACGACCTTTGGGGCTCACGCGTTTAAGCACAGCTCCACTCGGTGCGAAAAATCCCCCGCCAGTGCAACTGGCGGGGGATTTTTTTATCCTGGCGGGATAAACTCCGTCATAAGTTTTAAGGAGTTGCCATGTCAACAATTATCCAGTCAGAGGTCATCCATCAACCCGCGTTACAGCGCTTTGTAATAGACACTCAGGGCGTTGAGTCGGTTCTCAGTTATCGACTTTTTCAGCGGGATGACCGGCAGGCGATAGATTTTAACAGCACCTATGTACCACCTTCGCTGCGCGGTAAAGGCCTGGCCGAAAAACTGGTGCGCGCGGGTTTGCACTGGGCCAGAGCGCAAGGCTTCGAACTGCATGCCAGCTGCTGGTATGTGGCAAAATTTTTAAGGTAGGAAGGGCTAATGAACAAGACCGTCGGATTTACGCTAATTGAAATGCTGGTAGTGCTGGCAATTATCGCCATTCTAGCCGTTATAGCGCTGCCATCGCCCCAACCCATGCTGGCGCGTCAACAGGTAACCGAATCGCTGGGCCTGATTGAAGACTATAAAAAGCTGGTGGCCTTTTATTACACCAGCAGCCACACTTTTTTAAAAAATAATGCACAGGCCGGCATACCCGCCCCGGACAAATTACTGGGTAACTTTGTGGACAACATCGCGCTGGTGGATGGTGCTTTTCAACTGCATTTTGGCAACAAGGCCGTATCTAAACTTAAAGGCAAATACCTGAGCGTGCGCCCGATAGTCGTCACCGGCTCACCTGAGTCGCCAATCTCCTGGGTGTGCGGTGCCGCCAGTGTACCCCAAGGTATGCAGGCCATTGGTGAAAACAAAACGGATATAGCCATTAGCGACTTGCCGATGGAGTGTCGTATTTAAAGAGAGTTGGGTATGCGCGACTGGATAATTATTTTGGTGATTGTCGGCCTGGTGATGAATTGGAGCAATATTCGCGACCAGCTCAGCCCACCGCCGGATTTTTCGGCTCAGCACGCCGAGGGCGTAGTGCTATACGCAACCAGCTGGTGCGGTTACTGTAAAAAGACGCGCGAATTTTTTAAAGCCCATAATATTGCTTATGTGGAATACGATATTGAGCGATCTGTCGAAGGCAAAGCGCAATATGAACAGCTTCATGGCAATGGTATTCCGCTGGTGATGATTCACGGTGAACTGGTGCGCGGTTACAACCCCGGTGAACTGAAAAATTTATTAGATCTGGACTAGTTTTATTTATGATCAAGCTCGAAAAAGACACTTCTGGAAAATTGCGTCAACGCATTCACATCAATAGCAAAGAAATTTTCAGCGATGTGGAGCTGGGGCTGGGCGGAGAAGATTCCGCGCCAGACCCTCACGATCTGTTTGATTCATCGCTCGCCGCGTGCACGGCCATTACCCTGACTATGTATGCGAAACGACGCGGTATGGCTTTGGATTCCGTTAATGTAGAGTTAACACGCGACAACAGTCAGGAAAAAAGCGGCCACTATGGCTTGGCTATGCAAGTGGAGTTTGTTGGCGCGTTGAGCGATAGCGAGCGCGAACAGTTGGCTGGCATTGTAGCCAAGTGCCCCATCCATAAACTTATGTCGCATGCCGAAATAGCAATTACAACTCAGGTATTAGGTTTGTTACAAGGCCAGGATTAAATCTGGCCCGGCGTGTTAAATCGCCCTGAGTTATTAATACCAAGCGCGGATGCCTATTACCCACTGATTGTCGCTAGCTGGCTCTCCGGCCAGACGCGCATAGTTTGCCGTGGCACCATATTTTTTACTCCAACTGTAGCCAAAATAAGGCGCGAATTCGCGCGTGATTTCATAGCGTAATCTCAGTCCAAAATCTATATCGGATAAGCCAGCCCCCAAGTCGTTTTCCGGTTGGTTTTGGCCATAGAGATTTAGCTTGATGTCGGGCGAAAGTACTAATTTTTGGGTAAACAGTAGCTCGTATTCAGCGGCAAAACGCAGACCGGTTGCGCCTGATTCACCCACAAAAATTGCGGCGTCTATATCAAAAAAATAGGGTGCCAAACCTTTAACCCCAATCACCCCCCAGGTTTGTTGTGGCGAAGGTTTTATATCCTGTCGCAGTCCCACTTGCAGATCCCAATAGGGCGCAATGGCATGACTGTAGAGTGCTTGAATCTCTGCATCACCAAATTCACTCTGCTGGTATTGGGCATCGAATTTTAGCCAAAATTTGTTCAGGTCTCTGCCTATCCAGGCTTCACCTTCAACAGCAGTTTGCGATTCACTACTTGCAGTGTCGCCGCGCCATTCCAATTGATCCAGCATTAATTTGGTCAGTACCGGATCATCGCTTTCATGGGCTTGGCAAGCGGGGGCCAGACTCAGGCCTGCAATGCCAATCAGTGCAATAAATTTCTTCATAGTTTGTTCCTCTCCCACTTAAGCAACGCGCACTTCGCGCATCATACCCATCATGTGGTACAGCAAATGGCAGTGATAAGCCCAGCGACCTTTGGCATCAGCGGTAACCAAGTAGCTAATGCGTTTACCAGGCTGCACCAAAATTGTGTGTTTGCGCGGAATAAAATCCGGGTCTCCGGTTTCCAACTCACTCCACATGCCGTGTAAATGGATTGGGTGGGTCATCATGGTGTCGTTAACCAAAATAATGCGCACCCGTTCGCCGTAAGTTAATTGCAAGGGGTCTGCACTGGCGAAATTAATCCCATTAAACGACCACATATAGCGATCCATATTGCCGGTTAGATGGAGCTCAATTTCGCGGCTGGGTTCGCGTTTGTCACGTGTAGGCGTCAAGTTTTTCAGGTCGGCATAGGTGAGAACTTTTCGCCCAAAGCGATGCATGTGGTGGCGCAGTCCAACACCTGGGTCGCTAAGGCCGCTGGCTGGCATTTGCGCGTGGCTGTCCACAGGGGGACCAAACTCAGTTTTAGCGTGCGTGATATCGGGAAGTGGATCGAAGTTGCTACCAAATCCAGCTTTGGCAAATTTTGCAGGCATTTGATGCGTGCTGTGATCCATCTTCATGTTGTGATCATGCATATCCATACCGTCCATATCCATGGCATCCATATCCATTTCTGACATATCCATAGAACTCATATCCATAGAGCTCATATCCGTGTCACTCATGTTCATTTTTGAGTGGTCCATTTTTTTATGATCCATTTTGTTATGGTCCATTTCCATGTTGTTCATGTCGCCCATATCCATTCCCATATCACCATGGCTCAATACTGGCACTGGGTCCATGGCTGGTACTTCGGCAGTCAGGGTAGGGTCGCTAGTCAGTGTACCGCGCGCATATCCGGTGCGGTCTATGCTTTGGGCGAAAATGGTGTAGGCAGTCTGGGCCTGGGGCTCAACTATGACGTCATAGGTTTCGGCGGTTCCCATGCGAAATTCATCAACTTCTATGGGTTGAACGTATTGTCCGTCGGCAGCGACTACCGTCATTTTTAAACCGGGAATCCGCACATCAAAAATAGTCATGGCGCCGGCATTGATAAATCGCAAACGAATTTTTTCGCCTGGCTTATGCAGGCCTAGCCAACCTTTATCCGGTGTTACGCCGTTCATTAAATAGGTGTAGGTGTGACCATTGACATCGGAGATATCCGAATCGCTCATGCGCATTTGGTTCCACATGGCGCGCTGGTTCCAGGTTGCTTTAAGGCCCTGAGTTTTAACCTCGCTAATTAAATTACCCAGCGTGCGCTCGCGGTAATTGTAGTAGTGACTCATTTTTTTAAGGCGCGCGTAGATTTTGTCCGGTGCTGTATCCGACCAGTCCGATAACATGACTACCAGGTCGCGATCATAGGCAAAGGGTTCCGGCTCTTGCGGGTCTATGATAATTGCGCCCAGTAAGCCGGTCTGTTCCTGAAAACTGGAATGGCTGTGATACCAGTAGGTGCCGCTCTGTTGTACATCAAATTCATAAGTAAATTTTTCGCCGGGCTTGATGCCGTTAAAACTTAAACCAGGTACACCATCCATTTCGGTGGGTAAGATGATGCCGTGCCAGTGTATAGAACTTGGGTGATGTAAAAGGTTGGCTACATTCAAGCGAACTTTTTCGCCCTGTTTCCAGCGCAGTACCGGGCCGGGCAGGCTTTGGTTAACAGTTGTGGCCATGGCGGGCGCACCGGTAAAGTTTACTGCTTGATGGTCAATCGTTAGGTCGAACTCCCTACCTGCAATAGTTTTTGGCCCGTTATATAAATACTGCCCCTGAGCCAGGATATTTTTGCTAAAGGGCAGCGCACTTAGGGCCAACAGTGACGATGCGCCCATCACGAAGCGCCGTTTGGACAGGTCCTGCGGTATTTGTTGAGCAGACGATATTTGCATGGGATTTTTCATTTCCCAGACTCCTAAATAATATGAAAAATGCAATAGCCTTAGAGATACGATCAGCTGAGTATCAATTGACTCAGGCTTAATGCGGCGCGAACTAACCACAAAAAAAGCTGCTAAACCCAAATTGAATAACAAATAGTGGATAGCAATAGGGGTCAGACTCGTTCCAGATAAGCCACTAAAATGCCAGGTGCTATTCCAGCAAAAAATTAAGCAAAAATAGGTGGTCGGTAGAGGCTGGTATCAGGCGCAAGCGGCAAAACGCCAAGTTGGAAGGGAATAGCTAATATTGATTGCTGCTGGGTAATAATTACCAGACTGGGATTAACGGTAAAATGCGCGCAACTACTGGTAAAACAATGGCCGGGGGTTTCGCAGCAATTGTGATCCGCAAAGTGCTTGTCATCATTTTTTGATGTGGCGAGCGCATGAATAGCATACATATCCGTTGCAGCTACAGGCGATATTGAATGTCCCATAGGGTGCATATGATGATTAGCTTGGGTAATGTTTTCGAACTGAGTCTGATTTTGAGTTTGACAGGGCATGGCCATAGCCGAAAATGACTGACTGGAAAATACCAGCAGTAACACCAGGCTTATGACTTGTCTTAAGTAAGGACTCATGCGTTTATCCAATCTTTTCCAAAAACTCGCTTTATGTGGTTTTCTCGGCCTGTGCTGAACAACAGTCACCGGATTCAAGGCCCATTAAAATAGGGCAATCGGGGCGATTATCCCCTTGGCACTGATCGGCCAGCTGATGCAACTGTGCACGCATCTGCTGCAAAGAGGCGATGCGTTCATCCATTTCAGCAATGTGCTCCAGGGCCAGCTTTTTTACTTCGCTACTGGCGCGGGCCTGATCTCGCCAGAGGCTGACCAAGAGGCCAATTTGTTTCATGGA
The DNA here is from genome assembly GCA_966251115.1 of uncultured Cellvibrio sp. Lineage (GTDB taxonomy): Bacteria > Pseudomonadota > Gammaproteobacteria > Pseudomonadales > Cellvibrionaceae > Cellvibrio. The sequence continues at coordinate 514 of CBINKF010000138.1, read as the reverse complement.
AAAGCCCAAATCCCGCGCACTTTTAATAAAACGCAGCAGATGCAAATCGCGCTCGTTGTAAACGCGATAGTTGGATTGGGTGCGCAAGCCCGGCGCAATCAGGCCTTGTTGTTCATAGTAACGAATCATTTTTGCGCTTACACCCGATGCGCCAGAGGCTTCGCCAATGGTATAAAAGCCTTGGGAGTGGGCTTGGGCAAGTTCGATTTTGTGCTCAGGATTCATCTAGCTCACCAATGTAAAATACTAATTCTTCAAGCTAATACTTTTAAGCCGGAGCGCATTGCTGACAACAAACACGCTGGAAAACGCCATAGCCCCGGCGGCAAAAACCGGTGAAAGTAACAAACCAAGACCGGGATAGGCCAGGCCAGCGGCCAGGGGTATTAAGGCGGCATTGTAGGCAAACGCCCAAAACAGGTTTTGCTTAATATTGGCCATTACAGCTTTGGCCAGCGCAAGGGCTTGGGCTACACCGGCGAGATTTCCGCTCACTATCACCAGGTCGGCGCTT
>CBINKF010000137.1:0-7262 GCA_966251115.1 uncultured Cellvibrio sp. | reverse complement strand
CTCGGACAGCGGCTCAGGTACATTGAGTGATTGTCCTGGCGGCAGCAATTTGTGATGTATGGTTTTGATAATCGCGCTTGCTTGCTGATTGATAAAAAAGTGGTCGCCGGGAAACCATTGCGGCTTTTCGCTGCGGCTAAACACCTTGCTCCAGTCGGCCAACTCCGAGGGCGTGACTGTGTGATCCATTACCCCGCCTAATAAACTCAGCTCGCAATCCACACGGGTGCGGCTGCTGTTGATATAGGTTTCCACCAATTTAAAATCTGCGCGCAACGCCGGCAGGCAAAGCTCCATTAACTCGGCGTTGTCGAGTGCCGCACTGGGTGTGCCCCCTAATTTTTTTAACGCCGCTATAAAGCTTGCGTTATCCAACGCGTGGATATTCGGGCGTCTGCGCACATGAAAAGGTGCGGATGAGGCAGCGGCAAAAAAGTGCAGAGGTTTGGCGTTATGGTGTTGTTGCAATGCCAGGGCCAGCTCATAGGCGACCTTGGTGCCCATGCTGTGACCAAACAATGCAAAGGGTTTGCTGACGAACGGCTGCATTGCCTGCACTAAATCCGCTAGCAGCGGGGCCATAGCGTCGTAGGGCGCTTCAAGCAGGCGATTGGCGCGACCGGGCAGCTGACAGACAACCAATTGAATACGCGGGTCGAGCAATTTTACCCAGGGGCGATAAACAGCTGCGCTGCCGCCTGCATGGCTAAAGCAAATTAATTGAATAACACTTGTCTGGCTTGAAGTAATTGGCTCCAGCAGCGCCGGAGTTGGTGAGGTGTTGTGCATCTCAGTTTCCTTTGGGGTGCAATATAATAGACCGGGTGTTTGGCCTAAACCCTGGCCGGTTAAATTTTTACTGGCAATTCCTAATGCAGTTGGTTAGCTATTTCGCGGAATTTACAAAAACCACTGTAAACCCAAGGTTAAGTAATCATCGTCGCGCAGACCGTACAAAAGGTCGCTGCTCGGTTGATGCGTAAACGCCTGGCCTTCCAGGCTCAGGGTTAAACCATCGCGCAAACGGGTATTCATTTCAAAACGCCAGGCACGACTCTGTGTATCTGCATCGCAATAGGCTCCTAAAAGATAAGTAGTCTGCGCAATATTGTTGGCAACCAAACGCAGGCCAAGAAAAATATCCTTGGCAAACGGCGTAGTGGCTTTATCGCCGCGTTCATCGTAAAGGTATTCGCCCAGATAACCTAAATCCATGGCGGAATCCAGAACGCCAACCTGAGTGTATTCAAAACCGGTTACTGCGGCGGCATAGCGCCCTTGTAATTTGCTGGAGCGAGAGATGGCTTCGAGTTTTAACAAGAGGCTATCGCTGGTGCGTTGAAGATCAAGACTGGTCTGTTCAATTTGTTCGTAGTAGGGCGTAAAGCTAAGCGAAGGTAATTTATGGGTGTCGAGCATCAACAGCGGCTCGCGACTGGTGCCGCTAAAATGCGCCAGGCCCAGATCCCAGGTGTCTAAGGTTTTGGTGTAGCGCAGGGCGAAATCCTGATGATGGTCTTTATCGCTGGATTCATAAAGTGCGTGGCCGTAGCGAATGTTATCGCCCGGCCCCAGGCGCGCGCTGTCGCTGGGGTAAACGCGCTCGCGAAACAAGGGTAGCCAATAAAATTGCACGCTGCCCCAGTCCTGGTGCCATTGAGTTTTTACCATCGGCTGGCCGAGCTTGGTCTCCTCGTCAATATTATCGGCAATATTGGTTTGGTTGATGATGTCCACCAGGTGACGCGATTCGGTTACGCCCCAAAATTCGGTAAGTATGCCCGCGCTTATATCCAGGTCATCGTGAAAATAGGTGAATGCCAGTTCGCTAAAATCGGCGCGGCTGCGCTGGTTGTCGTAGCGATCATAATGGACATTGGCATCAATTAGCAGACGCAATTTCCCATCGGCAAAATCCTTATCGCCATCGACCCGCAGGTAGCTGTTGGAATCCAGGTCGTAATTTTCCTGGCTGGCAGCGCTCACGTTGTTAGGAAAATACTGGAGGCTGGTGCCCAGTTCCAGGTTGAACTCATTGGCAAATCCCGCGGGAGTATAAAGTTGCAGTCCGAGTGCGAGTGATGGCACGAGAGTTAGCGGTTTTAAACAAAACTTTTTCATGGGAGTTACGCTGTTTCCTTGAATTTTAAATGCCTTGACTTAACCAGCCTTGACTTAACTAACCTTGACTTAACACGGGGGCTAAGTTTACCGGCCTAAATTGTCCGATATGAGCGCACATCCCGGTGCGCCCGGTTTTGAATTAGTTGTTGAGTTAATTCATGCTGCTCAATTTGGATTGGGCAATATCGCTTTCACTCAGGCCGGTCGCAAATTGATATTCCTTCCAGATGAGTTGCGTGCTACGACCAGTTTGGTGATTAATCATGGTCATTTTTGAAGGGCGCCAGTAGTTGTCCTGGTACTGGTGGTAACCTTCAAACACCAGGGTTTTCAGCAGATCACCTTTGCGGTCGTAGTATTCGATTTTGCGTGGGCGAAAAATTTTGGCATCTACCCATTCGTGCAGTTTGCTGTAACCCGAGTCACTATAGGCCGGGGTGTTTTCTACCAGAAAGCAGTCGTTGTCATCGAGTTTGGTTTTTTCCAAAAAACGATAAGTATATTTTTCGGGCACCCAAGTGGATATGTCCTCGTAGGCGAATTCGCTGCCGACAAAGGGGCCGGATTTGCTGCGGGTTGAAATTCGCTTTACGCGTTTAAGGGCGGGTAAGTACAACCATTGGTCGTCCGGGCTCAGGCCGTGGGCGTGGATAAGAATGGCTGTGCCGGCAACGTCCTTGGGACTGCTAAACACGTTAACCGATTCATCACCATCACCTAGTACCTCTAATACCTTGGTGTGAAATTCGCGGCGGCTGACTTCTTTGTCGCCTTGCATCAACACCATTTCGGCGTTGGCGATATAGTCTTTAAAGCCCGTGTCGCGTCGCTCGGTTTCTTTGGCAATGGCAGAGCCTTTGGCGGCGGGATCGCTGATGGCATCCAGGTTAAAAGTTTGCGCAAAGGCGCCTGTGCCCAGGCTGAACAGGGCAACGACTAAGCTGAGATTTTTCATTTCAGATTCCTTCTTTAACAATTAATTGGAGACAGCATCTGCCGCAGTTTCGGGCAGGACTTGTGTTTGAGCAGCTGTTGCGGTTTGCGGCGAATCTATAAGTAGCAGCAGCGCGGGCAATAGCAGTAGGTCCAAAATCAGGGCCAAGGCTATGGCCAGGGCCGTGAGTATGCCCATGCCGGAGTTGACTTCAAAACTGGAGAAGCCGAGCACCGCAAAACCAGCGGTTAAGGCGATGGTGGTAGTTACCAGCGCTTCGCCCACGCTGTGATAGGCGTAGCGCACTGCCTCGGCGGCATTGAGCTGTTGCTCGCGACGCGCCTTGAGGTACTTGCTAAGGAAGTGCACCGTATCGTCAACCACTATGCAGAGGGTCATGGCTGACATAACTGACAGCGCCAAACCGATTTGCCCCACCAGCAGGCCCCATACGCCAAAAGCCATGGCCGCGGGTAAAAGGTTGGGGATTAAACTGATAAAGCCGTATTTAAACGAGCGGAAAATTACCATCAACAACGCGGAAATAATTACCAGCGCCACAAAGGTGCCGAGCAACATGCTTTTAATATTGCGCAGGCCTATATGGGCAAACATGATGGTAAGGCCTGTGCCATCGCTGTGGGCTACTGCTTGATCGTGAGCCTTTAACCAAGATTGCACGCGACCATCAAAACCTAATACTTGGTTGCTCGACAGATTTTTTAATGTAGCTGTGACACGGGTTGCAGATTTATCGGCATTCACTCTATCGCGCAGGTCCATGCCGTAAGGCAGGGACATTTCATACATCAACAAATATTGCGCGGCCAGGTCGCTCGAATCAGGCAAACGATAAGCTTGAGGGTCGTCGCCATTCATGTTCATGTTAAGGCGCTTGTAAATATCGCTGATGCTGTTGACGTGCAGCACTTCCGGTTGCGCGCGCAGCCAGTCGGTAAATTCACCCAGGGTTTGCAAGTAGGCTGGCTCGTTGACACCGCTGGTGGTTTTGCCAGCCAGTTCGTAGTCTATGTAGTAGATGCCGGTGAGATGCTCAGCGGTAAAGTCTGTGTCCTGGCGGAACTTTACACTCTTATCAAAATATTTTACAAATTCGTCGTTGAGCACATTATTAAAAATGCCGGCACTGGCAATGGCCACAAACGCCAGTGAAGCCAATACGTAGGTTTTGGGTTTGGCAATAATTGAGTTGGCGAGCTTGTCCAGCGTTTGCTGCAATTTGCTGTCGCCGTTTGAATGTTGCGCGCGCACTTTAAAAAACATCATAAATGCCGGCAGGAAGCTCACGGTAAACAAAAATGCCAGGGCCACACCCAAGGTGGTGATATTGCCCAGGTCGCGGAAGGGAGGCGCTTCGCTGAAGTTGAGTGTCATAAAACCTGCGCAGGTAGTGAGCGAGGTAATTAGCAGGGCGCCGAAGTTGTCGCACAGGCTTTGCGTCATGGCCTCCTGCTTGCTCAGACCTTTGCGCAGCGCCAGTTGATAAGCCATCAGCAAATGCACGCAGTCGCAAATAGCAATAGTGAGAATAATATTGGGGGCATTCAAACTGACCGGGTTGAGCAAAATACCAAACCAACCTGCAAAGCCCATGGCACAGGTTATGGCCAGGCTCAGCACTACCAGCGCCGCACTGCTGGCGAGCCAGGAGCGCATAATAATGCCCATAATAATCAGCGCTATGGTGAGCATGGCCGGCACCAGGGTTTTCATATCCAACTCGGAGGATTCGGCGAAGGCATTGTTCATCATCACCACGCCGGTGAGGTGAATTTCAATGTCGGGATATTTCTGCATCATTTCTGCAGCCAGGTCGCGCACGTACTTCACCACCTGGGGCGTACTGGTGAGGGCTTTGTCTTTGGGAATATTTACCGTGACATTAACGCCCGTGACCTTGGCGTCGGGTGCTATGGCGCGGTTTACCAGCAGCGGCTCGGCCAGCGCAATTTCGCGCACCTGGGCGAGTTGGTCATTGCGCAATTTAGCGGCATTGATGACCAGGTCATCCACCGCCACATCGTCGCCTTCGGCCGAGCTGTGTTTAAAGTTGGTGATGGAGTCCACGCGGCTGGAGAAGGGAATCTTCCAGGCGCGCGCGGTCAGGTCCTCCACGGCAGTCAGGGTCTCGCGATTAAACACGCCGTTTTTGGGCGCCAGCACAAACAGCACATTGTCGACCTTGGTGTAGGTCTCTTCCATGTGATCAAGGGCGGCGATTTGCGGGTTGTGTTTATCAAAATAAATGCGCAGGTCGGAGTTAAACGACAAGCGTCCCATGCCGGCACAGGCGATAACCACCACCAGCAGGGAAAACACCATCACCCACAGGGGATGATGGGTTATCCAGCGCGCGTAGTTTTTTAGCATTTTGATGCTCCTTTCGAGTTAAAGGCTGGCCCCAAGGTAAAAGCTGGAGCCAGGTTAATAGTGAAACGGGTTAGAGAACCTGGTTTAACTGACGCGCGAGGCCCGCGGCCTGCTCCGGTGCCAGCATGGTGATATGGTCGCCGCCGACCAGTGCTACCTGCACCTCACCCAGGGCGTGATTGCGCCAACCCAGGCTCGATTTAGCCATGCTGGTATTGGTGTCGTCGTAGCCACTGTAGTCGTAGTGCGGGTTAACCTCGGCCGCGCGCAGCAGGCTGATGTTTACTGGCTGGCTATGGGCGCGGGCGGGGTAGTGCAACTGGGCATTGGCTTTGAATACCTCCAGCAGGCCTTTGATCTGGCTTAGGGGAGTGGCCGGGGGCAGCATGCTGGCTTGCGCCAGTAGCTGGCGCAGCGCGGCCAGCTGAACCTGCTCATCGCCCTGTGCCAGGTCAGCTGGGTCCAGAGTCAGGGGCATGCCGGTCATTTGCGCGATGGTTTGCACCAGCACGCCAATCCATTCAGTGTCGGTGAGCGGTAGCTGCTTGGGCTCGCTAAAAAACTGCGGTGCGGGCGCATCCAAAACTACCAACCGCTCCACCTGGTCGCCGCCCTCCAACAGCTGTTGCGCCAGCTCATAGGCGATCAGGCTGCCGACACAGTGGCCGCCTATTACATAGGGGCCCTGGGGCTGTTGTTGTTTAATTTCGGCGAGGGTCGCGGCGGCTATGGCCTGCACCGAGGTGAGCGGTGGAGTGCTGCCATCCAGACCTATGGCCTGCATGGCATAAAAGGGCTGATCACTGCCCAGGGCCTGGGCCAGGGCGTAAAAATACAGCACATTGCCGCCGCCGCCGGGGATAAAGAACATGGGGGTTTTGCTGCCTTTGGTTTGAATCGCTACCAGCGGTTTCCAACTGCTGCCCGTGTGGCTGTCGATCAGCTCCGCCAGTTCACGCACGCTCGGACCTTTAATCAACGCCGAGAGTGGCAACTTTTGACCAAAGCGGGTTTCGATCTGTGCCATCAGCTGAACTGCCAGGAGCGAGTGGCCGCCCAGATCAAAGAAGTTATCTTCAATCGAGATTTGGTCGAGCTTGAGCAGTGCGCACCAGAGCGCTACCAATTCGCGCTCGGTCTGGTTGCGCGGTGGATGCAATTGTGAGTTCTGCTGGCTGGCAAAGCTGTGGTTTGGCAGGGCTTTTAAATCGACCTTGCCAGTGGGGGTTAGCGGGATAGCATCCAGTACGATTAAGGCGCTGGGCACGCAGTGGGCGGGCATTTTCTGCGCTGCTTCGCGCAGCAGTTCGGCCTCGCTTGGTGCCGCCCCGGTTAGGGCCGGGTCGCGGGTGATATAAGCCGCCAGGTAGTCGTAGCCGGTGGTGTTGGTGCGCTTGACCACTACGGCTTCGCGCACACCGGCGCAACTGCACATCATGGCTTCAACTTCACCTAATTCGATGCGGAAGCCGCGCAGCTTCACCTGGTTGTCGATACGCTGCAGGTATTCGATATTGCCATCGGCCAGGTAGCGTACCAGGTCGCCGGTTTTGTACAGGCGCGCAGCTTGTTCTGCGCTGAACGGGTTGGCCACAAATTTGGCGGCGGTGAGGTCATCGCGCTGGTGATAGCCGCGCGCCAGGCCTATGCCGCCAATGTGCAGTTCGCCGTTTACGCCCACCGGTACCGGCTGCATAAAGCTGTCGAGAATATGGATCTGGATATTGGCGATGGGCTTGCCAATGGGGACCACATTGGCCGAGTAGTCGCGTCGGCAGGCCCAATAGGTGACATCCACGGCTGCCTCGGTGGG
>CBINKF010000136.1:0-7267 GCA_966251115.1 uncultured Cellvibrio sp. | reverse complement strand
GCCGGATTTTTACAAGAACCTCTGCGCGCGCACCGATCAATTGGTTGCCGGTTTGCAACTATTGGCCGATGAGGCCGGTATACCCTTCACCACCAACCACGTCGGCAGCATGTTTGGGTTCTTTTTTACCAGCGAGAAAAAAGTCACCAACTTTAAGCAGGTAATGGCTTGCGATATTCCGCGCTTTAATAAATTTTTTCACGGAATGTTGGAGCGCGGAATTTATCTTGCGCCCGCCTCATACGAAGCCGGGTTTATGTCTGCCGCCCACAGTGAACAGGATATTGCCGAAACCCTGGCGGCGGCCAAACAAGTGTTTGCCACTCTATAGTTACGCCAAACGGGCTCTCTATAGTTACGCCGAATGGGCTCTCTATAGTTACGCCGAATGGGCGCTACAGTTGAGCCTGTAATACTCAAGCCAGCGCTACCCTGCGCACTAAAAAAAATCTATGCCACTGGAATAAATATCATCGGCGCCCAACTCCGTGTTGGGTGCAGTTGTTTCCGCCTCGCGCCGCAGTTGATTATCGATAAACTCACAAGCCATCTGCACTTGTTTCAACTGATCAATAAGCTCCAGGCGAGTGCGTTGCGGCAATACCGCCTGCTGCTCCAGCACCGAGTGAACCGCGTCAACATTGGTTTGCGCCAGCAGCAGCTTTTGTAAAATATCTGATTTGGAGTTCAATACAGCGGCTTTACAGTCAGCCGTACCCAAAATCCAGGGCACCGCATCTTTAATACGCCCATAGCGTTCGGGGTTGTCCATGGGCATGTTTTTTATAAGCAGCGAAATAAGTTTGTAATTGCAGAAAGTGCGATTGCCAAAGTCGCAAAACCGCCCCTCCGCATGAGTAGCAATAAACATCTCCCGCTCCAGCGGCGACACATCCTGCTCACTGGAGGAAAAAAACAGGGGGGCATCGGGCGTGATAATCATTAACGAGCAGCGCAAACCAAATTCGTCCATGGTGCGAAAGATTCCCTCAGCCAATTTGGCATGGGAGTCCATCAGGTAAGTGCGCTCAACAAAACGCAAGCAACACCCCAGGTCAGCACTGCCGGACATGGCTTCAAAGGCGGCGGACTGAGCGGCCACGACGCTCTGGTTCAACTGATTTACGGTGCGCGACTGTTGCACAGCACGGGCAATTTTGGCTTTTAAAACCTCCGCCTCAGTGGTTTTAACCAGGTAGTCATCTGCACCCAGCTCAAAGCCCAGCACTTTTTCCTGCATGGAGCTTTTACTGGACAAAAAGATGATAGGAATCTGGCTGGTTACCGAGTTTCGCTTCAGCTGCCGACACACCTCATAACCGCTTTTTCCCGGCATAGTAACATCCAGCAAAATGCACTCGGGCAAAAACTCAACGGCAATATCCAACGCCGTATCACCAGTGTAGGCAGAGCGAAGTTCGAATCCATGTTGGAGCAGTGAAAACAAATAAACCTGCCAGGTGCGATCATCGTCAACCACAAGAATTTTGGCGGGCTTTAAAGCAGAGGTGCTCATGCTGGTCTCCTTACAACTTATTTCCAAAGCCTAGTGAAGAACGCTGAAATAACAAGACCGGCACACCCGCGATAAAAGCAAATGCCCGATAGGCTTAATTCCAATCGGGCATTTTTCGTAGTGATCTTGTAGCTAATAGTTTTAACTTACATACTGCGGACCGAAACCAAAACTCCATATAAGCACGGTAATAGCCATAAGAGCCACCAACATCACCAAGCCTATGGTTAATATTGAACTGGCATAAACAAAACCTTCTTCCTCTGATATTCCCATAAAAATTGGGATGCCAGAATAAAGCAGATACACCGTATAAAAAATTGCGGCTATACCCACCAGCATGACCAAAATGACATTGGGATAAAGCGCACACAGACCAGCAAGAAAAAGCGGTGTGGCGGTGTAGGCGGCAAACACAATTGAACGGGTTAGGCCGGGGGAAGAGTCGTAGGTTCGCGACATCCAATCAATAAATGCACCTATAACACCTATACCTGTAAGCAACGCCAGGTAGGTGAGCACACTCATCACCATGGCACTGGATTCGGTGAGCATCACCGGCGAACCTGAACCTATAGTCCAACCCACTTTGGTGGTCCCCAAATACATGGATACCGGTGGTATCAGTGCCAAAAAAAGCACATGGGCAAAGTACAAATGGGACAAGCTTTCTTCCGCGTCGCGAATTTCTTTCCATTCGCGTACCGGGTGAGTAAAGAGTCCAGCAACATGGGAAATCATATCCAGCCTCCAGAGCGAGCAAAACAACTCAACGAATCCGACTTGGGCAGTCGGGCGTGCCGGCAACCCCGACACTATCCCCCGAGCCGTGCCACACCGCCATTGGCATTCAACCCGAGGTAGATCAAGCGAAACCACACCTGCCTGATCGTTATGATGATGCCGCCCCGGTAAATCTTTTCGGGTGACATCCTCATAAGGAGTATAGGATTTTAGACAACCAAGTTCTTTAGCTTGATTAGAATAAATCAGGTTCAAAAGCCAAAACGAAATAACGGCCATCTATAACTTTTAGTAGCACTTTTAAAAACCCGGCATTGCAAAAACAGAGCACTCCAGGTTAATCATTTAGCAATAATTTAATGTCCGCCAGCAAAGCATTCGACTGATGCGGCGGCGGGAACGAACCCAGGTACTCCGCCTTGGGGTTAACCACATAAATACGCGAGCTGTGCTCCACCTGATAGTCCTCGGGGAGCGGAGTTGGCATATCTATTCCCGCCGGCACCTTCATTAAATTGCCTTCACTGACAAAGCTGCGCTGGTAATAGAGCGCGAAATTTTTTGCCAGGTGCGCCAACTCGCGATTGCTCCCGCTCACGCCTATAAATGCTGGATCAAAAAAATGCAAATAGGCCTGCAGTTTTGCCCCTGTATCGCGTTCCGGGTCGACAGTAACAAAAAGGATCGACAGTTTTTGCTGTTGCCCAGGGCTTAGCAAATGATAAACCTTGGCAAGTTGTTGCAGCTCCATAGGGCATAAATCCGGACAACTGGTAAAGCCAAAGTAAACAAGGCTCCAATGACCCTTGAAATTCCTTGGCTTAAGCGCATCCCCCTTTTGGTCCTGCAATAAAAACTCTCCCAAAGCAATACTCTTGGGCAATTCCTCCAAGGCAGAAAACTCAGGCTTGTGCCGATTTGCCAAACTTGCCCAACACAATCCCGCAACTAGAGCTAAAAGCCCAGCGAGCAGCAATAGTTTTGTCTGCCCCAGATTGTTATTTTTTGCGGTATCTAACACCCTGCACCGTAACACTAAAATTTTTATTGATCTCTGGTGATAGCCTCAGGCGGTGGTTCGCGCATTACTTGCAAGCGAATCGCTTGAGTCTCGCCCGAGGTAAATTTCAACAGAATATTTACCCAGTCCCCTTCAATCAAATCTGCTTTTGGGCGCATCAACATCAGGTGCATAGCCCCCGGCTTTAACAGCAGGCGGCCACGTGCTGGTACCTGCGGCTCCTCAACCCTTAGCATCTTCACCCTATCGCCATCCCGCTCGGTGCTATGCAACATCGCCATAGCGCAACAATCAGCACTAATGCTGGCAATATTTACCCGCGCAGAGGAAGGATTATCCAACTCCATATAGGCCGCCAGATTCATCGCCCCCGGCGGCGCAAGTTGCACCCAGCCGTAGCGAACATCTAAAGGTTCCGCGCGGGCACCCACCACCAGGTTAATTACCAGCAACAAAAAGCCAGTCAGAATTTGTGGGATCACCAGAATCCTCCCCGCCACAGGCTAAGGGGACAATAGTGGTCGACCATAAGCACCAGAAAGAGCGAGAGTAAATGAACAATTGAAAAGCGAAAGCAGCCCATGGCCATTTCCGGTTTTGGGGAAAATTTTAATTGCCATGCGTAGTAAATAAATCGACCATTTAAATAAATGCTCGCCACCAGATAAATAAGCCCGCTCATTGCCACCAGATAAGGCAATAGGCACACCACAAATAAAAGACAGGTGTAAAGCAGAACTGCATTTTTAGTAAACGCTATACCATGGGTAACTGGCAACATGGGAATATTGGCTTTGGCATAGTCCTCGCGCCGGTGAATAGCCAGGGCCCAAAAATGTGGTGGCGTCCAGGTAAAAATAATCATCACCAATAACAGCGCATAGGGGTGAAGATGCCCGGTGACAGAAGTCCAGCCCAACAGCGGCGGCATAGCGCCGGCCAAGCCGCCTATCACAATATTTTGAGGTGTGGCGCGCTTGAGCAAAAGCGTATAAACCAGTGCATAACCCAGCAGGCTCAACAAGGTTAGCCAGGCAGTTAAAGGGTTAACCGAAAAATACAAAAGCACGAAGCCACTAAACGCGATTATCAACGCAAATTCTACCGCTTGCAGACTGGATACTTTTCCTTTAGGTAAGGGACGCATACAGGTCCGCGCCATTTGCGCATCTATTTTTTGATCCAACACGTGATTAAAAGCCGCCGCCGCGCCCGCTAACAGGCCTATCCCCAAACTGGCATTTAACATGAGCAGCAGATTGGGAACGCCCGGTGTTGCCAACATCATCCCCACCCAGGCTGTCAGCACTAACAGCGCCACCACTTTGGGTTTGGTAAGCTGATAGTAATCACGCCAACCAGCTTTTGCTGACACCAACTCGCCGGGTGAAAATACTTTACTCGATGCCATAGTTTCTCCCCATCGCCAAGCTTGGCGATTTTAGTGGTTGGGAATGACTTAGATGCAGAGTTAAAACACAGGAAGCCTGCAGTGCCAACAGCAGTGCCGCGACAAGATTGTGGGCTAGCGCATTGGGCAAAGGGACATAGGCCAATATGTTTATAAGCCCCAGTCCCAGTTGTATAAAAATCAGTACAACCAATGCCACCGCGAATCGGCGAATAAGACCATTTACTGCCAAGCGCCAAAGGCTGATTACAAATATTGATGCACAAATTAACGTGACTATCGCCCAGGCGCGATGCAGCACATGAATACTCATACGCCCGTCGTAACCCAGAACACCGTATTCGTAACTCGTTTTATTGAGTGGCAAGCTGAATGCGGCACTCAACGAAAAGTGTTCGCGCCAGCCGCTTTCGCACAGTGGCAATTGATGGCAAATAGTTGCGGCATAATTTGCCGACGTCCAACCACCCAACGCAATTTGAATAAGCAGGGCACCCAAGGTCAGATAGGCCAAGGGCAATAGCCGTCCCGCGCGAGGCTCCGGATTTAGCTGCAAGATTGAATTTATGGAACCGTTGATGGAGCGACGAATACTTAAGCTGAGCAATAGCATCACCAATAAGCTCAGCAATAAAAATCCACCGAGCAAATGCCCCATGACTACCAGCGGCATTAAATTCAGTGTCACCGTCCACATTCCCAGGGCAGCCTGAAAAATCACCGCGCATAAAATTAGCGTGGCCAACAGCCGTTGTTGGCGCAGCACTTGAGCACCTATAAAAATGCTCAAGACACATAAACCCAGCAAACCCGCCACATAGCGATGCACCATTTCATTGCGCGCTTTATGAGGTACAAATTTACGCTCGGGAAAATTTGCCTGGGCCTGATTTATATGTTCCTGGTTTTGCGGCAATAGCATGCGCCCGTAACAACCGGGCCAATCCGGACAACCGAGGCCTGCATCTGTCAGGCGCGTATAGGCCCCTAACGGAATGACACAAAATGCCAGCAGAATAGCCAGCACATTTAATCTCAGCAACCAGCGCACAGGCGAACCTCTAAATTATCAGCCATTAATTTTTTGCAAAAAATCATAAACCCTCGCGATCATACTTAAGCAGCCGCAGCAGGTCCGTACGCATATCCCTGGCTAAAACGGGCAGATCGCTCGCTGCTATTAAATCGTAGCTTAATAGCGCCATCCCTCTGGGATTAAGCAATAAAAATTTTCCGCGCAACTCCGGGTTTGCATCACCAAGCGCCAGCCAATGCAGTGATGGAAACTGATTTAGCAAGGCTGGCGGGGATTCGGCGGCTAACATTACCTGCACGCGATCCTGCTTGGCACCAAGACCGGCATAAAATTGTTGCAGGCCAGTGAGCGCAAGCTTACAAGCGCTTTCACAGGCGCCAGCACTCACATAAACCAGGCGCCACAAATGCGGTTCCTGTTGACTGGGCCTATACAAATAAACCTCATTCGCTAACCAGTGCCCGCGATTAACGCCAGAGTTGTTGAACCAGCCAAACGCCAAAGCCAATTTGGCGGTCGCCAGGGGAATCAGCGCGCACAACAAAAACAAACCAAAAAACTTTTGTTTAGTCATTTTTTCCTCGGGGTTTTCTACTGGCAGCCACAAACACAATGAACAGAGCCAGCGCTAATAAAGCCCACTGTAAGGCATAGGCCCTGTGGCGCTCCGGCGGTAATACCACGGGGTGATAGTGAACTTCAAAATAGTTATTTTGCTGTTGATAAATGCAACCGGGAAAAAGTGGCAGATTCACATAAGGAGCCAGGGCCTTTGCGCGGATTAATTGAATACGCATAGGCCAAACGCCCTGATCCTCGATATTCGTGCCGAGCAGCAAACCACCGGGATGCGCCCGATAAATTCCATCAACTTGAATGGTTGATGGAATATCAATTCGCGGTAGCACCTTACGCGCCTCTGGCGCAGCCACCCACCCCAAATTGACCAGGATAGCCTTGGTGCGTCCGGGCATTTTTACCGGCACCAGTACGTCATAGCCAACGCGCCCATTTACCACTTGGTTGTCCACCAGCCACACCAGCGGAGGACTCCACCTTCCAACAAATTTAACGGCTAGACCATCGGCTCTTTTTGCACCCAAATCCTCAAGGCCCGCAGTATTTTCTGCCCCCGCAGCAGATAATTGCGCGATACGGGCCAATAGTTGGCTCTTTTCCTCTGCTCTTTGCAGCTGCCAAAAACTTAGGCCCAACAAAATCCCAACCAATATCAGGCCGGGTAATAGCCAGCGCCAGCTAAACCCGCTTAAGCAGCTACACTGCATAAGGCGACACAACACTCCCTGGTGCTTGCCAGTGATTAAACCCATACCAACCCCTGGGACCTATGGCTATGTTTATCAAAATCATTATTCTGGTGCTCCTGCTGGTGGTCGTGATCAATTTGTTTCACGCACTTATGGTGATGATGCGCAATCAACCTCAGGATAAAAAAATGTCTTACTATTTGGGGCGTCGCCTCTTGTTCTCCCTGGCGGTGGTGTTGCTTTTGCTTCTGGCCCTCGCCATGGGTTGGAT
>CBINKF010000135.1:0-7273 GCA_966251115.1 uncultured Cellvibrio sp. | reverse complement strand
TATCAACGGCCTGGGGTTGTGGCTGCAGCAGGAGCGGTCGGCGTGAATTCAATCGACCCCTGTATCGCCCAGGTTGCGCGCTGGCTCAATCAGGTGGTGATTGGACTCAATCTTTGCCCGTTTGCGGCCAAACCCACGGGCGAAAATCGGGTGCGATTGGTGGTAAGCGACGCGCGTGACGATGAAGATTTACTGCAGGATTTACAGCGGGAGATGGAGCTGCTGGATGCTAAACCTGCACAGGACCTTGAAACTACACTGCTTATTATTCCCCATCACTTATTGGATTTTTTTGACTACAACCAATTTTTAAGTTGGGCGGAAAAATTAATTAAACGCAATGGCTGGACAGGCGTATACCAACTGGCAACTTTTCACCCGGATTACTGTTTTGCTGGTGCCGAACCGGACGATGCGGAGAACCTGACCAACCGTGCCCCTTATCCCATTTTGCATATTATTCGCGAAGCCAGTTTGGAAAAGGCGATTGCGTTTTACCCGGATGTGGAGTCGGTGCCGGAAGTTAATCGCGCCAGGGTAGAGGCGCTAACCTCTGAGCAAGTAGCGCAATTGTTTCCTTATATTGTGCCAAGCAAATAATTTTTGGCGTTGCGCCCGGCTTGACCGGGCGCTGTGTATTTTAGAAGTGATAAAGCAGGTTTACAAAAACTTCACGACCAGCGTAATCATAGCCACTGTACAAAGGTGCATTACCTACGCGATCGTAAACTAATGATGAAATAGTCGGTGGCGTTTCATTGGTCAGATTGCGAACGCCCATGGTTGCATCCCAGGTTTCGGCCAGGTAACGCACTGAAATACGATGCTCAAAATAGCTGGGGACCGCAAAATCGTAAATACTGGTTTTAGGGTCCTCTTCAACGTAGGCGTAGCTATCCATTGAGCCAATCCAATCCAGACCATAAGTAAATTTCCAGTTGTCCAACTTGTAGGCAATACTGGCTGTACCGCTATATTCTGGCCAGAGTATGGTGCCATTTAACTCTTCCAGTGGGTCTGAATCGAAGAGCTTTTGCGATTGTTCTAAATAGCGTGTCATAGACATATCAACTACCAATTGACCCATGCCCAATTCCTGTTCAACGCGCAAATCATAATCAATACCGCGTGAAATTTGCGTGGCAAGATTGGTATAGGCGTTGTCAACCGTAAGTTGTTTGGTATCGGGATTGCGAGTTACCAAGCGGCAGTATCGCCCCCCAGTGCGAAAGTCTGGATCTGAATAGCATAAATCAAGAATATTCGCCGCGCCGGCTTTATCTACACCGTTGTCGATGGTGATATCAAAATAGTCTATTGCCAGAGAAACACTGGTGGCATCTCCCAGATTGGGTTGCAAAATAATACCGTAGGTCGTGTTATCGGAAGTTTCTGCAAAGAGGCCAGCTTCCGATCCTCCCAAGCTATATACCGTCACTGAATTGGTTGAGAGAAAGTCCGGTTGTCCGGGCAATTCCTGTGCGCAGTTTGCCGCGACTACAGGGTTTACACTGGAATCGCCATATTCATTGCAGGGGTCGTAAGCGTTGGATAAATATCCGCTGGTAGCACCTTGGAATTGCTCATAAAGCGCGGGTGCACGAAATGAAGTTCCCTTGGTGCCGCGCAATGAAATCCAGGATGCTGGGCTATAAAAAAGCCCCAGTTTGTAAGTGCTATCCGATCCATAGGATTTATAGTCTGTGTACCTATAGGAACCATTGACGGTAAGTTGTTCGGCCATAGGCAGGCCAGCGAGCAGCGGGACTTCAATTTCGGTGTATAACTCGCTGACATTATCGTCACCTTTGGTAATTGCCGACGTTGTGAGGTTATAAAGGTTACCGTTTAAACTGTTCGGATCAGGTTTGTCATCAATTTTGGCTGCGCGATACTCCATACCGAACACCGCTTGTAATTTACCTGCAGGCAAATCCATAAGGGGGCCATCAAAAGACGCGCTGAATATTGTCTCTTGATATTTGGTTGAGCCTGTAATTGTGCGGAAAATATAATCGCGGAAATCCTGAGGCAGTTCACCGCCGACGACTGAAGGGGTCAGTACCGGATAGGGGACGCAGGCTTCGCCGGGATTAGTTAGGTTTATCTGGCAAGTAACTCCATCGCGCACCAGACTGGAATCTGTACCCTCGGGAGCGACAACTACATCACTGGCGTAAGTGAGCTTATCAGTTAGAAAGGATTGCATGTTGTAGCTGGCATCCGAGTTTGAATAACTCACATAGGCATCATAGCGCCAGTCAGGTAAAAAACTTAGATCACCGGTAATTCCCACAGTAGGTTTTAAAAAATTTACACTTTGACTGGATTGGTCGTTGCCAAAGCCAATAAATGCGCGAACTCCTACGCGTTCGCCGTCACTGGTTCCTTGATCTGGCGCAAAGTTGGCAAAGGACAGTTCATCGGGAATTTGTATGCTGCCTAAGCGATAGTCTAAGGATAATTGCCGATAACCGGTTTGCTCTGATTCGCGACGGTTTGCCAATAGCTCCATATAAACTTTAGCGTTCCCCAATGCTTGTAAATCATATTCACCCTGAAAAAATCCGGTGTAGACTTTTGCTGGGGAAATAATATTTTCGTTGAGCATTTTGGGATCGAAGGTGTCGCGCACATTAATATCGTTGCCGCCTCCGCCAACACCTTCATAACCAATAATACCTTGGGTTATGGCGGCATTGGGGCGATAGCGACTGAATGCAGTGGTTACTGTTCCTGGTGCGCCTATGGGCGCGGCGCCCAAACCATAATTTGCAAAATAGCTGGTGGCTTCAGGGTCGTCACTGATTGTCTGTGTACCAATGGTGTTAATAGTTACTCCGTTGGAGCCAGTGCCGGAAATCGGATAGCATTTGGGCTTGCCCGTGCTGGGTTCAATATAATCGTAGCTTTCACCAGTATCTGGATCGCGCCAGTTATCGGTATTGCAGCGAGTCCAGCTGCGGTCTGCCAGGGCTAAGTCCTTGCGCTCGTAATAATCAAAGGAGCCACTAAATTTCAACCGGTCCTGCGAATAACCCCCGGTAAGTGAAAAACGATATTGTTCGCCATCACCTTCGGTAGGCTGATTGATTTCACCCTCAAAAAATGCACCCTCAACGTCCTTGGTTGTTATAACGTTGACAACACCTCCCATCGCATCTGAGCCATAAATAGACGAGGCGCCGTCTTTTAACACTTCAATGCGTTCAATCATCGCTGTGGGCAATACGTTTAGATCGGCGGAGCCAACTGCACCTCGAGTCCCCGAAGGGGCTACACGACGGCCATTGATTAACACCAGGGTGCGGCCCTCACCCAAACCGCGCAGTGAAATGGTATTGGCACCTGGGCCACCGTTGGTAACATAGCCACCATAGGCATTGTTAATTTGCGATGCGCCTGTGGTTACACCTGTACCCTGCAATAAGTCGGAGGTTGAGTTAAAACCGGCGGTAATGGTTTCCTCTCGGGTTACAACCTGAATTGGGGCGATAGTCTGGAAATTGTCGCGGCGAATCCGCGAGCCTACCACCACCATTTCTTCCATTTCTGGCTCGCTAGGTTTTTTTGCTACGGGTGTGGGTTTGGGGGGGCTGTGGTGTCGATGGGACTTCAGTGGTTGTAAGCGAGGGTGGTGCAACGGGTTTGATTGCCTCGGTTTCTGCTTTGGCGACATTGAATGCCAAAGACATAAATGCAACTAATATGGGGAACACTATCCTCTGCAAAATTCTACAAACTTGCTGCGCTATAGCTTGCGGGAAAACTTTCTTGGCACCGTGTATATCTCGATTTGTAAGCATTGTTATCTCCTGATAATTGATGCCAGGCATTGGGTAAACGCGCAGGCAATCAAAGGGGTGTTAATCTCGTGGAAACAAAGGATGCGTGCACTTGATGTGTGCAGCATTTGCAACTGAGCAAAATTAACGCCAAGGTTTAAAAACATCTGGAAGGGTCGTGGCAAGATGGATTTGTCGATCCCTCGGGCTTAAAAATTAATTTAATTTTCAGTAAGTTGAAAAATCAGAGTGAGGTATGTGATTCACTTCCTGTTTTTTGCCTTTATCAAAGACCTTATTGGAGGCAATGCAGAACCTTCTTTGCGTCAAAATGGATCAGAAAATACATTGGAAGCGTTGGGCGAGTTAATCTCGGAGGGCTCATCAATCATGAGCGAAAAATAATTGAGCGGTAGTGTGGCGCTGAGCGATTCGGTCGGTAAATTATATTAAGCCGCCTGAAACCTGAAGGCAAAAAGAAACGGTGTTGAAAAGGCGCGCCCCAATAGGCGGGTAAAGCTTGCCTATTGGGGAGGCCAACCGGTGAGTCAATTGGGTGTTGCGGTGGAGATTAAGGCGCCGCAGTATCCACCAGGCTCATAGAGCCAAATACGCTCGCATCTATATAGCCCAAATTATCTTTATGGCCTTGGGTGTCGACTGAGCCCACCATGCTTTCGCGTTGTGCACTGCTGTCGTTGTCGTTATAGCAAACTGAGAACCCCAATTGCTTGCCGGCAAACAGTGTGATGGGCGTGTTGATTTTGTTGTCATCGTAGTTGTCACCATACACACGCATACTCATCTCCCACAGGTGCTTGTTGCCCTGACTGATACGGCGCACAGTGATATGGTTGTTTAATAATTTGGGGGTGGTTGAGTTGGTAAAATCCACGACATCACCCAGGGTGCTGACATGATAGGCCCAGGCCGAGGTGTTGTATTGGTGGTTGCCGCCGCTTTTGTTTTCATCAATAAATATTTCGACTGAATCATCGTCCCAATAGCGAACGAGTGGGTCGGCGGAGGCGTCCATAAGTGCATCATCGGTAATATCAAAAAGCAAATATAAGTTACCTGCATCCCACATAGCTTTATAGCGACCGGAAAAATCCTGCGCCGTGGGTCGTTGTGTGCCCAACCAAAACACATCAATCGCCGCCCAGCTTGCCTGACTCCACACGGGGTCCATAACACCGTCTATCACCGGCGCGGTTGTCGCGCGCGGCGCATCATAGTGATTGCGATCACTCGATGAACTGCTGGACATAGCGCTGCTTGTAGAGCTTGAGGATGAGCTTGTTATCGGGTTAACTTCAAACTGAATCCAATTGAGATTGAAATCAGATCCATCTGCCATTAGGCGTAGCTTATGTGTACCAGGTGTTTGCAGGGTTATAATTCCTGCGGTTTGAGTAACCCAGGTTTGCCAGCCTCCTGTACTGCTAACAGAAGCAGAACCCACGACCAGGTTATCAAGCAACAAGGTGTATTTTCCGCTATTGGTATTGGATGCGACGCGAGTATTGAGTTTGTAAGTTCCCGCCGCCAGGGTGACATTGTATTCCAGCCATTCGCCTTGGCTTATCCAACCTATATTGAAACCACCGCCTGTATCAGTGGTGGCCTCTATATCGACATTGTCATTAGGGCGATAGGCACCTCCGGTATTGCCGGTAGAGAGGTCCAGATAATCCGCATAGTCTTCGGCTTGTACAAGTAGGTTGACAGCTGGAAGTGAATTACTGCTGCTGGAAACAGAGCTGAAAGATGACGCGCTGGAAATGCTATTGCTGGATAACGATGCCTTGGAGCTTGAACTGCTCGACACTGAACTTGTTGAACTTGTTGAACTTGTTGAACTGAGTGAATTGGCGCTGCTGGAGATTGACGAACTACTTGAATTGTCCACGGCAACAAATTCAAACCAGTTGAAGTTAAAATCACCGCCGTCTGCTCTAAAGCGAACCTGATGCGTACCCGAGGAATTGATAGTAACTCTGGTAGGTGTTTGGGTAATCCAATTTTGCCAGCCCCCGGTATTGCCAACGGCGGAAGTGCCTATTGGGCGGTTGTCCAAAAGCAGTGTGTACTTTCCGGTGTTGGTATTAGATGCAACGCGAACGCGCAGGTCGTAGGTTCCCGCTGTTAAGTTAACTGGATAGTCGAGCCATTCGCCTTGGGTGATCCAACCCAGATTAAATCCGCCACCGCTATCGGCAGTGGGTTCTATGTCGACATTTTCATTGGGGCGATAGGCTCCACCCGTGTTGCCCAAGGTCGAATCCAGGTAATCGCTAAAATCCTCCGCTTGAACCATTTGGGTTTGCGCGCTGCTGGTTGAAGAGCTGCTTGACATGTTGGCGCCGTAAATTCTCCACTCCCAAATCGAGTAGCCCCAGGCATTACCTGCACTGCGCTGCGTGGTATTAATGCGTAAATAGCGATACTGACCCTGTAAGGGGATTGTATCCGTGCGGTTGCCAAATTGACCGTTGGTTTGTGTGGATAAGCTGGCCCATTGAATGGCATCGCTAGAGCCCAACACTTGGTAATTGGCCGGATTGGCCGCCTCCCAATCAATCACTGTGCTGGTTAAATTAGTGTCGACGCCCAGATCAATTTGAATCCAGACGTTTTCAACTCCATGAGCGGATTCCCAGCGTGTACTGCTATTGCCATCGATAGCGGCGCTGGCCGGGGCTATTGCACTACTTGCGGTGATGGTTTTATTAGTCGCCAGATTGGTTTGTGCATAAAGCCCGCTGCTCAAAACTAATGTAAAGGTAATCAGTGAGCGGCATAACATTTTAATACTTATGGTTAGCATCGACTTTCTCCGAGGTGGCAGGTGTTCGCTTGGGGTGCTTTTCTGATTGGCGCATTGCAATGTTTAGGGACGGCTAGCGTTCGCAATTGCAAGCTATTCAGCAGCAGCGCTGGCACTGGGTAATAGTTAGTAAGACGAAAATAAATCAGTTGATGTTGTTAAGGTTATTGTCATTTTTATTGGGCAATGGCTAACACAGTGACGTCGCCAGGCTGCGTCAACTTAGCTTATTTAAAAATTATTTGGCTGGTCACTTTATATTGGGGTTAAAAGTGACTGGTTAGACCCAGGTTAAAAGTGACTGGGTTGTTGATGTGATGTATACCGCTAGGCAGCGCCAAATTTGGGGCTTAAGGGGTTGGCGACTCTTGTTAATAAAGGCACACAATGGCAGTGTGATTTGAGGAAAATAACCTCGTTGTCAGGTAATGTCCCGATTTATTTTTGTTTAATGACTAAAACTGGAACTTGCCAGAGGTAATGCCAAGTTACCTTGGCGAGGTATTTGTCGCACTTATTGATGAAATGTAACAGGCCCGAGGCACAGGGGTAACCGCTAAGTCTGCGATTGAGTCCATTGATCCATCAGCCGCATGCTGGCCAGTGCATCTTTCAAACTGGATGGATTTGGCTCCAGACCACGAAAATAATCATTCAC
>CBINKF010000134.1:0-7289 GCA_966251115.1 uncultured Cellvibrio sp. | reverse complement strand
TTTTACCCATGCCGAACCCTTCAAGGTGTGCTGGTCCATCTATGTAGGCTGGATGCCCTGGGGTTATGCCGCCGAGCAAAAAATCATGGATACGTGGGCAAAGAAATACGGCATAGAGGTGGAGATCACCCAGATCAACGATTATGTCGAATCCATCAACCAGTACACCGCCGGCCAATACGACGGCTGCGTAATGACCAATATGGATGCATTGACCATCCCCGCCGCGGGCGGCGTGGACTCCACGGCACTGATTTTGGGCGACTTCTCCAACGGCAACGACGGCGTAGTGCTCAAGGGCAAAAACAAAACCCTGAAAGATATCAAAGGCCAAAACGTCAACCTGGTAGAGCTGAGTGTTTCCCACTACCTGCTGGCGCGCGCGCTCGAATCTGTGGGCATGAAAGAAGCTGACGTCAAAGTAGTGAATACCTCTGACGCAGATATGGTCGCCGTCTACGGCACCAAAGACGTGACTGCAGTCACTACCTGGAACCCTCTGCTAAGCGAAATCCTTAAATCCCCCGACAGCACCGAAGTGTTCGACTCGTCAAAAATACCTGGCGAAATTATGGACCTGATGGTGGTTAACACCGAAACCCTGAAAAAGAACCCTGCCCTGGGCAAAGCCTTGGTCGGCGCCTGGTACGAAATCATGGCCACCATGAATGCCAGCGATAAAGCTGCCCTAGCCGCCAAAACCGCTATGGCCAAGGCCTCCGGTACTGACTTGGCTGGTTTCGAAGCGCAATTGGCCAGCACCCACATGTACTACACCCCCGCGTCAGCCCTGGCGTTAATTAACAGCCCTGAACTGCTCAGCACCATGCAAAAAGTTGCTGAATTCTCCTTTGAGCACGGTATTCTCGGTGAAGGCGCGCCCGATGCCAGCTTCATTGGTATAGAAGGCCCCAAAGGCGTTTATGGCGACAAGAAAAATATCAAGCTGCGCTTTGATCCTACCTATATGCAGCTGGCGGCAGACAACAAACTCTAACCAGGCTTTTTTCCACACCCAAATCTACAATAAAAAAGCCCGCGCCGATCCTTGGCGCGGCACCTCAAACTGCTCAGGCCCCAGTGCCAGGCTCGGAAGATGCTATGAAACGACTCATCAACCTCACCCCCTCGCGCCCGGCAAAAATCCTGCTTGGCATTTTGCCATTTGCCCTGATCTTGATTATTTATCTCGTGGCTTCAAATGCGCGCCTGGCGGAAAACGCCAATGACAAACTGCTGCCGGCCTTTAGCCAAATGGGGGAATCGCTTTACAACCTGGCGTTTGAAGCCAGCAAGCGCAGCGGCGATTATTTGTTTTGGCAGGACACAATCTCCAGCCTGCAGCGTTTGGCCCTGGGGATTTTAATCGCTGCCGCCCTGGGCTTTAGTATCGGTTTACTGACCGGTTCGGTTCCAACCATTCACGCCCCAATAGCGCCTTTGTTGACTGTGATTTCGCTGGTGCCACCCATGGCGCTCCTGCCCATTTTATTTATTGTGTTTGGTCTCGGTGAATTATCCAAAGTGGCACTGATTGTGATTGGAGTGGCCCCTTTTATTGCGCGCGATATCCAGCGCTGCACCCAGGAAATCCCTCAGGAGCAACTGGTTAAAGCCCAAACCCTGGGCGCCTCCACCTGGCAACTCATGCTGCGCGTGTTAATTCCACAATTAATGCCGCGCTTGATAAACGCCGTGCGGCTATCGCTCGGCGCCGGTTGGTTATTTTTAATCGCGGCCGAAGCCATTGCTTCTACCGATGGTCTGGGCTATCGCATCTTTTTGGTTCGCCGCTATATGTCGATGGACATCATCCTGCCCTATGTGGCCTGGATCACGCTGCTCGCCTTTTGTGTCGATTGGTTGCTGGCTAAATTCAGCCACTGGAGTTTCCCCTGGTATTACACCGGCAATGTGAAATAGCAGGGCCGCCAATGAACAAAATACTTCCGTTTGATAAAGATCTTCTTGAACAAAAACGAGCGCAAAAAATGCCGATGATTCAAGCCAAAAACCTGTGGAAAACCTATGGCGATAATGTGGTGCTGGAGCGCTTGAATTTAAGCGTAAAGGCCGGCGAATTTATCACCATGGTGGGCACCTCCGGTTGCGGTAAAACCACCTTTTTAAAAATGCTGCTGGGGATGGAGTCGCCCAGTTCAGGGCAGCTTTTATTGGATGGCGAACCCATTCCCAGTGAACCCGATCAGGCGCGCGGCATAGTTTTTCAACAGTACTCAGTATTCCCCCACTTAACCGTGCTGCAAAACGTGATAATCGCGCGGGAGTTTGAACGCTCGCCCTGGTTGGGAAAACTCTTTGGCAGCGCGCGCAAAAAAGTGGAAGCAGAAGCAAAAAGCCTGCTGGAGTCGGTTGGCCTAACCCACGCGCTTAACAAATAACCGCACGAATTATCCGGCGGCATGAAGCAGCGCCTGGCTATAGCCCAAGCGTTAATTCGCAAGCCGCGCATTTTATTATTGGACGAGCCTTTTGGCGCGCTAGACCCAGGTATTCGCGCCGATATGCATCAGTTAATTTTAAAACTCTGGAGCGAACACCAGCTCACCATTTTTATGGTGACCCACGATTTAAGTGAAGGCTTTTATCTGGGCACCCGCTTATGGGTATTTGACAAACTGCGCCGCGACAACCAGGCACCCAACGCCTATGGCGCCAACATCACCTACGACTTGCCCATCAGTAAACGCGCCACCCCCCTACCCAAAGAATTACATGAATTGGTTACCGAAAAGTAACCCGCGTCAGAGGATCAGATCATGAGCAAAATTCTTTATTCCACTACTTTACCAGGCAATGCCCACTGGTCGCTGGAGTTGCGCCGCGGCAGCCTGATGAAAATTACCGATATAGAAGGCGGTGCCAACGTCGGCATGCTGTTTTACAACCCGCGCAATTTACTGGAGCGCTACAATGCGCCCGACACACTCAAGTGCCAGCACACTTTTAAATTGCAGCGCGGCAATTGTCTTTACTCCGACATGGGGCGGATTTTCGCCTCGATAATTGAAGACGTTTCTGTCAATGGTCAAGGTAACTGGCACGATACCGTCTGCGGCAACAGCAATGCCCAGCAAATTACCGAGCGCTGGGGCAAACGCAACTACCAACTGGATCGCAACGACTGGCGGCAAAACGGTACTGACGCCTTTTTAGTTGAGCTGGCCAAATACGGTTTGGGCGCTGCGGATATGGCGTCAAATATAAACTGGTTCAGCAAAGTGGTGGCCGATGACGCTGGCAACATCCATCTGGATTCACGCAATGCCGCACCCGGCAATAGCGTCACCCTGCGCTTTGAAATGGATACCCTGGTGCTGCTGCATACCTGCCCGCACCCGCTTAATACTGAAATCGCCTATCCCTTTAAGCCGATTCAGATTGAGCTGGGTGAAGCCGATGCAGTGACTGAAGACGACTACTGCAAAAACTTTCGCCCGGAAAACCAGCGCGGCTTCCACAACAATGCGCTTTATTATTTAGCGGCAAAATAATCTGCTCAGAGGAATTCACCATGCCACTTGTTGAAAGCAAATTAAAACCCGAACAGGCCAGTGCCAAACACTGGGTAGGTGCCGGCGATTATTTTTTGGGAGAGATTAAAGCCGGGCAAACATTTCGCATTGTCGATCTGGAAGGCAATCAAGCTGCAGATGTACTTTTTTACAATGCACGCAACCCGAGCGAGCGCTACAGCGCCATGGACACCATTCGCAACCAGGGCAATTTATATTTAACGGCGGGCACCAAACTTATTTCCAACGCTAACAACGAGCTGCTGGAAATTGTGGCCGACACCTGCGGCCGCCACGACACCCTGGGCGGCGCCTGCGCCACCGAGAGCAACACTGTGCGCTACAGCCTGGAAAAGCGCTGCATGCACGCCTGCCGCGACAGCTGGATGCTGGCCGTGGCCGAACACCCGGAGTTTGGCATTGGCAAACGCGACATCACCCACAACATCAATTTTTTTATGAATGTCCCCGTCACTGCCGAGGGCGGACTGACCTTTGAAGACGGCATATCGGCACCGGGAAAATACGTGGAGCTCACAGCCAAGATGGATATCGTTATGTTGATCTCCAACTGCCCGCAGCTCAACAACCCTTGCAACGGTTACAACCCTACGCCAATTGAAGTGTTGGTGTGGAATTAACAAAATTTATTTCTTAGTAGAACCGCTAAAAATGTAGGCGAGGCAGTCAGCGCAAGGCAAAAGCAGGCGAAAAAGCGGAGTTTATCGAGAATAAATGAGCATTTTGAGCCTGCTTTTAACGCAGCGCTGACAACGCAGGTAATTTTTAGCGATTCGTAAACCCTCAGTGGACGGCCACTGTTGTACCCATCCAGGGGACGGCCCCTCGGAGCAAACATGTTTAGCAAAGTGCTTATCGCCAACCGCGGCGCCATTGCCACGCGCATTATCCGCACCTTAAAAAAACTCAATATCAAATCAGTCGCGGTTTACGCCGAATCCGACAGCGAATCTCTGCATGTGCGCCTCGCCGACGAAGCTTATTGTCTAGGTGAAGGTGCGGCCGCCAGCACTTATCTCGACCGCCAAAAAATTATTGCCCTGGCCAAACAAACCGGAGCACAAGCGATTCACCCCGGCTACGGTTTTTTAAGCGAAAACGCCAAATTTGTCGCCGAGTGCGAAGCCGCCGGCTTGATATTTATCGGCCCCACCGCCGAGCAGATGCTCACCTTTGGTTTAAAACACAAAGCGCGCGAACTGGCGCTGGCAGCCCAGGTGCCGCTCTGCCCGGGCACAGACCTGCTCGCTAGCCTCGACGAGGCGAAATCTGCTGCCGCGCAAATCGGCTATCCAGTGATGCTGAAAAGCACCGCGGGCGGTGGCGGTATCGGCATGCAACTCTGTCATAGTGAAACCGAATTGATTTCTGCATTCGACAGCGTTAAACGCCTGGGAAAAAACAACTTCGCCGATGACGGCGTGTTCTTGGAAAAATTTATCGCCGCCGCACGCCATATCGAGGTGCAAGTATTTGGCGATGGCCAAGGCCAGGCAGTTGCCATTGGCGAGCGCGATTGCTCCAGCCAAAGACGCAACCAAAAGGTGGTGGAAGAGTGCCCTGCGCCCAATCTGCCGGAGGTCCAGCGGCAGGCGATGCAAACCACAGCAGCAAAACTTCTGGCATCAGTCAACTATCGCAATGCCGGTACAGTGGAATTTATTTACGACGCGCGCGAGCAAAAATTTTATTTCCTCGAGGTGAACACCCGTCTGCAGGTAGAGCACGGCGTGACTGAAGAGGTCTGGGGCGTTGATCTGGTGGAGTGGATGCTCAAACAGGCCGCGAGCGAACTGGGTGATATCACACAGTTGCGCGCTGCCCTTT
This sequence comes from uncultured Cellvibrio sp., assembly GCA_966251115.1. GTDB lineage: Bacteria > Pseudomonadota > Gammaproteobacteria > Pseudomonadales > Cellvibrionaceae > Cellvibrio. The sequence continues at coordinate 1,905 of CBINKF010000134.1, read as the reverse complement.
CGCCACAGGGCCACGCGATTCAGGTGCGCGTCTACGCCGAAGATCCAGCCAAAGATTTCCAGCCCTGTGCTGGCCTGTTAAGCAAAGTGCACTGGCCGCAAGCAGAAGGCCTGCGTATAGATCACTGGATTGAAAGCGGCATCGAAGTACCTGCATTTTTTGACCCTATGCTAGCCAAAGTTATTGTCAAAGGTAAAAACCGTGAAGAGACCTTAAGCAAACTTCAGCAAGTATTAAGCGAATCCGAACTTTACGGCATTGAAACCAACCTGGACTATCTGCGCCAACTACTCACCGACGGCACTCTAGTGCGCGGCGAGATGACTACCCGCTATTTAAATAGCTATGTCTACCAGCCAGCGCGTATCGAAGTTATTCAGGGTGGCACCCTCACCAGCATTCAGGATTATCCGGGACGCAGCGGCTACTGGCATGTGGGCGTACCCACCTCCGGCCCCTTCGACAGCTATTCATTTCGCCTGGGCAACCGCTTACTCAATAACCGAGAAGATGCCGCAGGCCTGGAGATCACCCTGCAGGGGCCGATTTTAAAATTCACCCAAGCCACACACATTGTGCTGACTGGCGCCGTCATAGAGGCAAAACTGGACGAGCAAGTCATCGACAGTAATCGTCTGATTCAGGTTGCACCAGGCCAGGTATTGCACCTGGGCCGTATCAAAACCGGCGCGCGCGCTTACCTCTGTGTTGCAGGTGGCATCCAGTGTCCGGATTATCTGGGCGCTAAATCCACCTTCACTCTCGGCCAGTTCGGCGGCCACAATGGCCGCGCTCTGCGCGCTGGCGATGTATTGCGCCTAAAGACCGATGCCTGCGCTGGTCAAATCTGTGGGGAACAAATCCCCACAGATTTACTGCCACAAATAGGCCACGACTGGCAGCTGCGCGTAGTCTACGGCCCCCATGGCGCGCCAGATTTTTTTACTAATGATGATATTCAAACCTTTTTCGCCCACAGCTGGGAGGTGCACTACAACTCCAGTCGCACTGGTGTGCGTCTAATCGGCCCTAAGCCGACCTGGGCGCGCAGCTCCGGCGGCGAAGCGGGCATGCACCCCTCCAATATTCACGACAATGCTTACGCCTTTGGCACAGTGGATTTCACCGGTGATATGCCGGTGATCCTCGGCCCGGACGGTCCTTCCCTCGGCGGCTTTGTTTGCCCGGCAACGGTGATTAGCGCCGACCTGTGGAAACTGGGCCAGGTGCGCGCCGGCGATAAAATTCGCTTTGTGCCGGTGAGCCTGGATACCGCAGTTGCCATAGAAAAACACCAGCAGGCCAGCATCAGCCAATTTACCGAGCAGCCGCTAGCATGGGTCAGCAGCGCCATTGCCAGCCCCATAGTGATGGAGTTGGCTGCGCAAGAATTTGGCGAGCAAATTCGCTACCGCGTTGCCGGCGACCACTTTTTACTGGTGGAGTACGGCGCGCTGGAGCTGGATGTCAAATTGCGCTTTCGCGCCCACGCGCTTATGCAGTGGCTGGAAAAAAATTCGCTTCCGGGCCTGCGCGAGCTCACCCCAGGGATACGCTCACTGCAAATCCACTACAACAGTCAGCAGCTGCCCTTAACGCAACTCCTTGCCCATTTAAAACAGGCTGAAACCGAATTGGTACAACAGCTGGCGGATTTACGCGTGCCCTCGCGCATAGTGCACCTGCCACTCAGCTGGGATGACGAGGCCTGCCAGTTGGCGATCCAGAAATACATTCAATCGGTGCGCGCCAACGCCCCCTGGTGCCCTAGCAACCTGGAATTTATTCGCCGTATTAACGGCCTGGATTCCATCGAGCAGGTGAAAGAGATTGTTTTTAATGCCTCCTACCTGGTAATGGGTCTGGGCGATGTTTATCTGGGTGCACCTGTGGCCACGCCGATTG
>CBINKF010000133.1:0-7297 GCA_966251115.1 uncultured Cellvibrio sp. | reverse complement strand
ATACACACGGTGAGGCGCGAATTGTTTTCGCTGGTGGAGGACTTGCTGATTTTTAATTGCACCCAGAGTTTTTGCCGCTGTTGATTAAACAGGCACAATTCCAGCTCGGCACTGGTTTGCGGCTGGCGCAGTGACAGGCGCATTTGCTCCTGCACCCGCTCGTAGAGGTTGCGTTCTTCGGGGGCAATAAAATCACTCAGGTTGCGCCCCAGTGACTGCTCGCGAGTGAAACCCATGAGCAGTTCCCAGGCGCGGTTTAAAAACACCACGCGAAATTGCTCATCCAATTCGAGTACCACTGTTTGCAAATCGTCGAGCAGCTGGTGATGGGTTTCGTAGAGCTTGCGGAACGCCAGTTCGCGCTCCTGCAGCGAGCGAACGCGCGCGGCAAATTGCGCGTTGCTCACCAAAAAATCCTCGCGGTGAATGGCAATTTCACACACTTTGCGCAGCTGCTCGGAGCGGAAGGGTTTGGGCAAAAAATCCACTGCACCCAGTAGCATTAATTCTTCGGCCTGGTCGATGGTGGTGTGGGCGGTCATTATCACTACGGGTTGTTGGGGGGCCAGTCGCTGAATTTCCACCAGCACCTCGCGCCCCGACATTTTCGGCAGCATGACATCCAGCAGCACCAGATCCTGGCGGCCCGCTTTCCAGGCGCTCAGACCGGCCTCGCCGTCGTAGGCAAATTCTATGTCGAAGTTACTGCTCAGCAGGCGTTTGATCAGGTCGGCTGTGTCCGGCTGGTCCTCAACAACCAGCAGGCGGGGTTTGGGCAGCCCGGCGAGGGGCGCATCGCTCAGTTGGCGCAACGTGCCGGGCAATTGATCCAGGTGCTCGAGCGGTAACAGGGCATTAATACCGTATTCGCGCGCCGTAACTTCGGCAATGCGCTCGCACCAGGTGCGCGCAATAATCACTATGGGCAAATCGGCGCGACAGGTAAGTATGCCACTGCGCACCAGACGCGACAGGCGCCAGCCGTCCATATCCTGGGTTTCGACATCGACGATAAGCAAATCGGTGCGCTGCTGGCGCAGTGCCTGCAGGGCTTTAACGGCCGAGTTGACCATGGTGATTTGACTAAAGCCGGCGGCGGCCAGCTGTGAGCCAATAAGCTCCAGGGCGTGAGGGTCCTGGTTGACGATTAGAATATTCAGTGCGGACAGCTGAGTATTCCCTGCGGCTGTTGAAGGCAAGACACTTGCTCCCTGAACGATTAACCTGGCGGATAGCAGAGATCGTCCTGCGCTCTTCATCCGTCGCCCAGCGGTTTTGCCTGGCCAAATGAGTTGGCCGGTCGCCTCGCCGGGCGCACATGGGAATCCCCATGGAGGCACATCTTTTTGCCCCTTAGAGCTAACCCCGAAAGGGTTAACCTGACTACAGTTGTTTTAGCCTAGCATATAACGCACGGTTATATTAGCGCTTGTTAGCACTTATTGGATTATCGCCGTTAATGGTTATTTGCAGCGGCAATTGGCGCCCTGCCAGGCCTAACCGCCCGGGGTGGCAGAGGCGTTAACCGCCAGGCCCTCGACCCGGTCTTTCATCGGGGGCACCTCTTCGCGGTCAATGCGGATATCCAACAAATGCGGACCAGCGCCAGTAAACAAGCTGGACCAATCCAGTGCCGCCAGCTCCCGCACCGACTCAATCACCTGGCCCTGAATGCCCATCGCCTGGGCCAGGGCCGCGTAGTTCACCTTGTTCAGCTCCCAGCCGATAGACTCCTGGTTGCCCAGGCGTTGGCCGTGGTAGACCATACCCATAGCGCTGTCGTTGAGGATCACAAATACCACCGGTAGCTGATGTTGCGCAGCCACCGTAATTTCCTGGCCGCTCATCAGGTAGGAACCATCGCCCATAATGCACAGCGTAGGTGCCTGTGGATTGGCCACTGCCGAACCTATGGCGGCGCCCGGCGCCCAGCCCATAGAGCCATAGCCCATGGCGATGCGGTAATAACCCTGGGTATTGCGGGTACACAAGTAGTGGGTGGCCCAACACCAGCTGTTGCCGGCATCAATAAATATGCGCGTGTCCTCCGGCAGTTTGCGCGCCAGTTGGGTCATGAGTAGCTGGGGTTTAATGGGGCTGTCGTTGGCCAGGCACTTTTCTTCATCTACCAACTGGATATAGCCGCCGTGAACATTTTTTGCACCGCCCCGGGGTAGAGTGCTTTTGCCCGGCTTGCGTTTCGCGGCGCGTAAATAGGTGAGCAGGCGTGTAAAAGTCGCTTCCATATTGCCGTAAACATGCATGTTGGCCATGGAGGATCGGGTGAAATGCTCGGGGGTGGAATCTATATGAACCAGCTTGTCGTTGAGCAGATCCTCTCTCCAGCCGCGGGTGCTCAACTCGCCCAGAGCGGTGCCAAGCGCCAGGATTAAATCGATATTGTCCTGATAGTGGAGCAGCTCCTTAGCGCTCTGGTGACCGGCAAAGCCATATACGCCGCGGTACTGGGGATGGGTTTCGTCGATCCAGGTTTTGCCCATAGGGCAGGCGATAAAAGTGGCACCGGTGCGTTCGATCAACTCCATGACCAGGCGGCTGGCAGCGCCAACGCCACGACCAATGTAGATGACGATATTGTGTGCCTTGATGATTTTTTCGTAGAGCTGGTGCACCGCCTGCTCATCGATAGCGGCAAACTCCTGCATCAGCAGTTCGGGTTTAAGCATGGCATTTAAGCTGGCCGGGCTGCGCAGTACATCTGACGGAATACTCAGGTGCGCCGGCCCGCGCGGCGGGCGCAGGGCCGCCATAACCGCCGCCACCAACTTGCCTTCCAACTGCTCCTGGTGCGATACCAGGGTGCTAAGTTGCGAGGCATAGCGCAGCATGCCAACTGTATCTATAGCGGTGCAGCTGGATTCCTGCAGCGCGCGCTTACCGAATTTGGGCAGTGGGGTTTGGGCGGTAATAACCAGCAGTGGTGTTTCTTCGGCTGCCGCCGATGCCACGCCGGTAATCAAGTTGGTGGCACCAGGCCCGGTGGTGCTGCAGACCACACCCATTTTACCGGTTTCGCGATAATAGCCATCGGCCATAAATGCCGCGCCGCATTCGTGGCGCGCCACAATTAATTGCGGCCCTCCGCGCCTTTGGCTGCGGGCGAGGGCATTCATAAAAGGTTCGATGGCGCCACCTGGCACACCAAAAACCCTTTCGATACCCAGCCGCTCCAGGTAATCGACAATTAAATCCGCGCAAGTTACCTGTGCTGCCAGTGCAGCGCCCTGCGCGTTGTGCGGATCGCGCAGTTGTAATTCCAGCGTTGAGCAAGGTTTATTCATGACCTTTAACATGCGAGCACCTGCCTTGATACCTATAAAGGTGAGTCGTCACTTTCATTGAGCTGGAGCGAACTGTAGGGGTCAATATAACTTAGCTTGGTGAAATGCGCGACACAAAAGCGGTCCTAAAACAACGCACTCAGTATAGGTCGATTTATGTGCTTGGAAATAAACGGCGCCAGCGCGACCTGAATTCTTGCGTATGTTGCATTGAATTAAATGCAAAATGGGTTATAACAGCGGCGAGCTGATCCACTGTGGCGCAATTTTCCGCTTGGAGTTTCCTCCTTGTATTTCCGGGGATTTGATTGGCGCTTAAATTATCCTATTAAAGGAACTTCAATGGCCAAATATCAATTCGGCGTTAAAACCTTTCCCCATTTGCGCTGGCCGGTGGCCTGGTATAACCCTGCAGTACTTTTGCAGTCGGTAAAAAATATCAGCGCCAGTCAGGACGAATTGCGCAACCTGGACCGGCGCGAGCTGTTTGAAGGCGAATTTCCGGTCAGCGAATTTTTAGCTCCGGCGACAGGGGATTTTTGGTGGGATTTTCTTTCCGATACCGGCGACGGCGGCAACGCTACCTATACGTTGGCACGTGCACTCCAGGCTGATCACTTAAGAGTAGAAGGTGAAAGTGCCAACGACTTTATCGATTTTCCGCAGGCGGGTTTGTTGATCCTCGGCGGCGACCTGGCATACCCGGGGGCCAGTACCGAAGAGTATCAATATCGCTTTACTGAACTCTGGGAGGCGGCGCGCCCGCAAATAACTAGCCAACCCGCACCGCTACTCGCCATTCCGCAAAATCACGATTGGTTTGACAACCTCTCCAGTTTCAATCGCCATTTTATATCCGAACACAGCAACAAATGTTTAATTAGCGGGCCAAAAAGTTTACAGACGCGCAGCTATTTTGCCGCCAAGTTGCCCCATGGGTGGTGGATTTTGGGCCTGGACTTTGCCTTAGTGGGCGATATAGATCGCACCCAGTTTGAAACCTTTAGCGAAATAGTCAGTACGCAAATCCCCAGGGGCGACAATATTATATTGTTGTACCCCGAACCCTATTGGACGCGCACCCTGGGCGACGATGCGCGCGCCGGATACCCGCGTCGCTACCAGCGATTGGAAAAAATTATCCTCGCTGCTGGCCTTCGCCTGCGCTTGCATCTGGCGGGCGATTTTCATCACTACATTCGCGAGACCGCCGCTGCTGATGAACATATGTCCTACGACGATATGCTGATTACCTGCGGCAGTGGCGGTGCCTTTTTGCACCCTACCCACGCGCAGAGCGTCAATCGTGTCAAGGTGATGGATACCTGCCCGGAGCTGGATGCCATGACTCCAGACCTGGAGCAGCGCCTGCGGGTCGGCTCGGTAGATCAGCCAGAACAACAGCATTTTAAACGTCGCTATCAACAGGATTGCGCCTATCCGGATGCCGCCACCAGTCGCGGCTTGGCAAAATACAATTTGTTTGCATTGTTTACTGCGGCAGCTGGTTTTGAATGGTCACCGCGCCGGTTGTTTAGCAGCGCAAACCTGCAGCGCCTACTGCAGGGCAACTTGATGTTCCCGCTACTGCTCGGGGCGCTTTACTTTTTAATTGTAGCGGGCAATGGACTGGCCTTTACCTCGCTCGCCCCAGACTGGTCCAGCAATCCATCGGTGGGATTAAAGTGCTTTTTACTGCTGTGGAACAAGGCCTATGTGTTGAGTCCTATTGCCTGTTTGTTGATGTTATTTCTATTTGCCATCTGCTTTTTTGTGGCGAGTGAAGATGGCCCGTTAAAAGGCGGAGTGTTGGCGCTGGCGCACTGGTTTGTTCACTGCCAGGCCATAGCGATTATTTTTTACCTGTATCTGCCGTGGGCGGGGCAACATTTTGGTTGGTTTGTGGTTGCACTATTGGCAACCAGTTTGATTGTTGGCGGTGGTATCTTCGGCGCCTATTTTGCGCTTATGGCTTATTTCGGCCTGCAAACCAACAACGCTTTTTCACCGCTGGCCTGCCAAAAATACAAGGGCTTTTTGCGCTTTAAAATCGATAGTCAGGGCAATTTGCACGGCTATATGCTGGGTACGGACGAAGTGCCCCAGCGCTGGGTTATGACCGCGGCTGATGCCAAAGTGCGCCCACTCTGGTCAGAGTCTCCGGGTCAGCAGCCCCCCGCATGGAAAGTACGTGACAGTTTTGTGTTAAGGCGCTAGCGGTGCGGGTTTGAAGCTACCTCTGCGGCGCTGGTTTGCAGTTAGGGTTTGAGGCGAGGGTTTGCTGCTATTGCCTTGGCATTTAAATCTGCTGTTAACCCTTTGGCAATATTCTGCACAGCATTCGATTGCAATATAAATTGCGGCGCCATGCTGTAGATTTACTGTTGTTCTTGATTGACAAGGGCGGAACCTTGTTCATACACTGATTTTTGTTTCGATAAATATAAAAATCAGTTCCAGCAAAAATGTTTTAAAAAATAATTGAATGTAAAATATTTTTTTAAGACTGTTCCATCGCAATTGTTTGTGCTCCTTGTTGATTGTCGTGTCAGGTTCAGGTGTTCAGGGATGTGTTAATCGCGCTCGCGATAGCTTGAAGTAGGCTTTAAATACGAAAGTATCAAAGTGCGATAATTAGGCTAATCCAGCAGCTGTTTCACGTCCGTTTGTTCTAAAAAATTGTCGTTTCTAAAAATCGTCATAGAGTCTGAATCAGAGGGAAGTCTGCCAGGCACTCGCATTTCGCCTCCATAGCTTCTCTCCGGTTCTCACACAAAACGGAGAACGCGCCCATGCCAAGCTATCTGCACCCCGGTGTCTACATCGAAGAAATCCCCAGCGGTTCCAAACCTATCGAAGGTGTTTCCACCTCCACATCTGCCTTTGTCGGTGCCACGTTTCGCGGTCCGGTTAACAGCCCCACACTCATAGGTACCTGGGACGAATACATCGCCCAGTTTGGCGATTTTAATCAGCGCACGGGCATTGCGGATGAAAACGATGCAACCGCCCTGGCGGTGCGCGCCTTTTATCAAAATGGTGGTAAGGCGGCGTACATTTGTCGCATGTTGGGCGGCGACCCAACGGCGGCCAGTGTTACACTTCAAAAAAGTGGTGCGGATGTTTTAACAGTGTCAGCATCCAGCCCGGGAAGCTGGGCGGATGATCTCGCGGTAGGCGTTTATCAAAATGGTGGCGGCTTTGATTTGGCGATTGGAACAGTCACTGGGTCCAGCTTTACTGCTAAAGAATATTTTAAAGGTTTATCGCTGTCGGAGTCGGAAGATAATTTTGTCGAAAAGGTTGTTAATTCAACATCGCGTCTGGTGGTTGTCGAAGCGCAGTCCACTACCTTGCCTGACTTTAACAGCGAAGGTGAATTTACCGCTATGGCAAACGGTGACGCCGGGTCGGAAGCGGTAGCCGATGACTACGAAAGTTTTTATACCAATATTCTGCGCAAAGTCTCCGATGTATCCGTCATTGTAAACCCCGGTAAAAACTATAAAGACAACGCCGATATTCTTGATGCCAGCATTAGTCATTGCGAAGCTACCATGAGCCGAGTGGCGATTATCGATATCGCCAATGAGGAGTTGGAAGATGCAGGTGATGTGACTGATTTGTCATTGCCCACCTCGACTTACTCGGTGCTCTACTACCCCTGGGTCACCATCAACAATCCGCTGTTTAACGCCGATACCAATCCCACTGCATCAACCACCATCCAAATTGCACCCTCAGCAATTGCCGCAGGCATGTGGACAAAAATAGATGGCAAGCGCGGTGTGTGGAAGGCGCCAGCAGGTGTAGAAACGCGCGTAAATGTTGCGGGGCTCGCCTACAGTGTCGAAGACCTGGAGCAGGATTTTCTTAACCCCCTCGGCGTTAACTGCATTCGCAAACGCCCAGGCTATGGCCCGGTATTTTGGGGCAGCCGCACCCTCGCCACCAAAGCCGATCCCGAATGGCGTTACGTGCCGGTCAGACGCACC
>CBINKF010000132.1:0-7308 GCA_966251115.1 uncultured Cellvibrio sp. | reverse complement strand
CCGGCCACGGTGCACTGGAAGAAGCCGTCAGCATTGGCAACTACATCGCCAGCCGTGTAGCTGGTGCCAGCCGCATAAGCCGGGCAGTCGTCCGTTGAGGTGCTGCTGGCGCTAGACGCGACGCTTGAGCTAGAAGCGACACTGGAGCTAGAAGCGACACTGGAACTGGAAGATTTAATCGAGCTGGAAGATGAACTTGGAAGCGACGAGCTATGAATCGAAGAACTGCTTGAGCTGCTCGGGATCTCCGACGAGCTGGAGCTGGAAGCCGAGCTGCTGGGAGCGCTGGAACTGACACTGCAAACGCCGAGATCACTCCAGGCGTTGGTCCAGGCCCAGCCGACACCTGGCGCGTAAGGGCCGCCCACAGTACACCAGCCACCCACGGTGCAGTTGTAGGCGCGACCCTGGTTTTGCACTTTGGCGTTGGTGGCGTAGCTGCCCTGCGCGTACTGCGGCAGGTTGGAACAATCGTATGCGTATACCCACGTGGTTGATAAGCCCGTTATTAACATCAAGGCTAAAGCCTTTGTTTTAACCATTTTTACATCCTCTTTTTTATCCTTAGAAATAGGCGAGAAAGCGCCCTCTTCACCGCAGGCCATAACGACAGACATTGGGGAAATGCCTATGGCCTAGAAGTTGGCAGCTGGAGAGATGACAACACCGTTTGTTCAGCCAATTCCCACCTATGCCGGCAATGGGATATCGCTAGCTGAACAAAAAACAAACCAGACAACGTTGTCAGGGCGGAACTTATGCCTTTTGCGGTGAGCTTGTCAAACGCGCTACCGCCAAAATGTGGAAAGATGTGCAAGTTTTTTTACAGATAAAAACTTAAGTGCCAAATAGTTAACTTTTGACGACAAGGCGTCGTGCAAGTTACGAATCAAGGGCTTTAGGACAGGACCGCATTAGCTCAATCAGCTGCGCAATGCGGGCATTGGATAGCAGTTGATAGTCGGGATGGGGCGCGACTATCAACTGCTGTTGGCGGTTAATCGCAAAATAAAAAGCGGGACTAGTTAAAATCCCGCTTATGTTGTTACCATAGTTTGATGGATTAAATGCTGTTATTTATTTGGCGATTAACAACAAAATCGAACGCGGGTTAACACCATAAACCGTGTATTCACCACCGATAAAGGCCTCCGCACCTGGGGCGGCTATATTGTAATTGCCCTCATTCCAGTTATCGGTATCCATCACCCGGTACCAGCTTTTGCCATTGCCTGGCCAGGGCAGGGTAAAGTTCACCGCCCCGGACCAACCGTTGTATGCCACATAAATCGCTGAGGCGCTGTCCCCCAACTCGCTGCCGTCAATGCGATAGCCAATGGCACGGTTGTTGGAATTATTAAAATAGCTGCTATCAGCCACACCACCATCGGGCTTGAACCAGCGCAGCTGTTCCATGACATTGCCATTGTTGTCCACCGACGAATAAAAATTCTGCGGGCGCAAGGCGGCGTGTGCTTTGCGGAACGCGAGCAGCCGCTGGGTAAAAGTTTTAAATGTGGTCTGGTCACTGGTGAGCGAATAATTTAACCAGTTTGCGGATGAGTCCAGGTTGTAAGGGTTGTTATTGCAGTTAATACTGCGCAGCATTTCATCGCCACCGGTTATCATGGGAACACCCGCACTTAACATCAAAAATGCCATGCCGTTGCGCGCCGCTTTGCGTTGATTTGCCGCTGCACCGCCCTGGTCCCAGCTGTTGTTATTGTCTTCACCGCCGTCAGATGGACCATAGGGCCAGGCTTGCGAATTGTTTTTGCTATTGCAGGTGTAAAGGTCTTTTAAGGTGAAACCGTCGTGGGCCACCATAAAATTAATTGAATGCCAGGGCTTGCGGCCATCGTCCTGATACAGATCCGATGAGCCAGAAAAACGTGTGGCCAGTTGTGCCGGGGTAATAGGTTCGACGCCCACTTTATTTTGACTTTTGCGGAAAGTATCGCGGTAAATGCCATTCCATTCAGACAAACCGGAAGGGAAGCAGCCCACCTGATAGGAATTGCCGCCAATCGCCCAGGGCTCGGCAATTAAATCCACACCTGAGCCGCCGGTTGCAGGGCGCGGTGGCAATTCGCGCACTATGCGGTTGAGCGCGTTGTTGGTATCCATCTTGTCAAAATTAAAGCAACCGCTTTCGCAGGTGTTGCCGAGCACCGAAGCCAAATCAAAACGGAAACCATCAACGCCCAGACTATTCTTCCAATAGGCGAGGGAGTCCACAATTAAATTTTGCGCAATGGTGTTGTGGGTGTTGTAGTTGCCGCCGACCCCGGTGTTATCCCAGGAGTAAAAATTATCGGAAGTGAGTTCATAGTAGGTAGGGTTGTCCAGGCCGCGCATGGACAACAAATTGTAAACCGTAAGGCCGTCGGTACCGCCCCAGGCGCCGCCTTCACCAGTGTGGTTGTAAACCACATCAATATAAACTTTTATACCCTGGTCGTGAAACGCCTTGACCATGGCCTTAAATTCTTTGGTGGGGCCACCCGCCGTTTTGTCGTAAGCGTAGCGGCGATCCGGCGCAAAATAATTCAGCGTCATATAGCCCCAATAGTTATCGCCGGAATTATTGGTGGGCACTACATCATTGGTATCGTTCTGGGTTTCCTGCACCGGCAGAAATTCCACCGCAGTCACGCCCAAGCTGGCCAGATAAGCCGCTTTTAATCCTGCACCCTTATAGGTGCCGCGATAGCTGCTGGAAATACTGGCGTCGCTCTTGGTAAAGCCGCGCGCTTGCACTTCGTAAATGATGTCGTCCTTTTGCGCACGGCTTGGCTTGGTGCCTATGCTCTGGCTATCACCCGCCAGCACTATGCCCTTGGGCGCGCGTAAGCCGCTATCGACATTGCGATAGCTGGTGCCGCTGGCATAGACAGTGCCGTCGGTCCAACTGGCATTGACCGGGTCGTGGCTCAACTCCAGCGCATAGGGGTCGCTTAATAATTTGTTGGGGTTAAAGCGGTTACCGCTGGAGTCCACATCGGTAATAAATCCGGCGCTGCTGCCTTTGCTCCAGCTGGCGGAGTAGGGCCAGTTGGGACCCCAGGCGCGATAGCCATAGTAAACCGCGCCGCTAACACCCAGGGCTTGCAGCGAGCTTACCGAGACACTGGTGCTCCATACACTGTTGCTGCTTTTGGTTAAGACATACTTGCCGACTTCCTGCGCGCCCATGGGGTTGGCATATACATAAAGTTCGATGCGCGTCGCACGCGATGAGTAAACTTTAAAGGTGATATTGGCATGTGCGGCATCGTATTTAGCGCCTAGCCCCGTGGCGTTGATGGCGGCCTGCGCAGCCAGGGGCAAGATAAAGCAGCTACACAGGAGCAGAGCTTTTACAAATAGTTTAATTGGATTCATTTTGTCCTCTCACAAATTATTATTGAATTTCCAGCGGGTATTCCTGATACGAACTATCAGAAATGCATTAACCGACAGGGTCGTGGGGCAGAGAGCTTTGGCTAGCAACTGCCAGGACTGAATATTTCCTTCCGGATTAGATCAACAACCTTGTCGCAGCGAATCTGCGGGTACAAGAACGCAGTGCGCTGAATTGTGAAAATTCAATGCCGGTAAAAAAGGTGCTGTTGGATAGGTCAGCGAGAGAGACGCTGATCGAATTTTACAAAATTATTTATATTATTTTTAAAAGGAGTAAAAAGCTGAGCAACAAAATAGTCTGCCTATTGGCCTGCCATGTCAAACCTTAACAATAAATTGCATACGTATTCAGCAGCGCTACTCTTTGGGGCGCTTGTTGGGGGTGTGCTTGGTAGGGGGTGCTTGGTGGTGGGACGCTTGGCGGTTTTACAAAGCTGTTGGAAAAAAGAATTAAAAATTCAGCTAGTGAATGTCAGGCTGCTCAGCAGTTCTATTTAAGCATTATCAATTTGCGCGAGGGGTGCTAATTTTGCGGAGGCGGCCAAAAGTAAATCGGCCGCGCTGAGTTCAATTTCCAGCCCGCGTTTACCTGCGCTGACATAGATACTGGGGTGAGCTTCCGCCGAGCTGTCTATAAACGTCCTTAGTCGCTTCTTTTGCCCCAGAGGGCTCACTCCGCCCAACACGTAGCCGGTAATGCGCTCCACATCAACTTTATTGGCCATGGCCGCTTTTTTTGCACCAGCGGCCTTGGCAATTAATTTCATGCTCAGCATGTCGCACACCGGCAGCACAGCCACGGCAAAGTCCTTGCCATCCAATTGCACCACCAGGGTTTTAAATACCCGCGCTGGCTCTACCCCCATTTTTTCGGCAGCTTCCAGCCCATAGGACTCTGCCGCTGGATCGTGGTGGTATTGGTGGATGTTAAATTTTAGCTTGGCTTTTTCCAGGCTTTTGATAGCGGGTGTCATAATTGGGTCTTTGCTTGTTCCAGGTTATCTGACATGTTGTTTGCTTTGTGGGTAAGGGCGAGATGGCTATCGCGCCAGCGCATAAAAGGCGTTTCCACCGCGCGGAATAGCAGCCAGCCGAGGGCGATACTGGCGCTGACAATCAGCGCCATGCCAATATAGTTGTCGGTATTGATTCCCCAATTTTTGAGTGGCGTTTTTAATACCAGGTAGAGTGGTTTGTGCACCAGATAAATCGCATAGGACCAGAGCGCCAGTTGCATGGCGCCGGGAATGCGCGTGCGTGCCAACCAATTGCCGGGTGCCAGGGCCGCCAGCAGTAACAGGGCAAAGCTCCAGGCAATCAGGCTGTAGCCAGCACTGGTCCAAAAGGCGCTTACGCCTGTCTCCTTCTGAAACCAGTAATTGTGGAATCCAAACAGGCTGATAAAGCAGGCGATTAATCCCAATATCAGTATCCAATTGCCTCGCTTTAGGCAGTTATTAAACACTGAGGGGTGGAAGTTTTTTAATGCCGCTATGGCAATGCCTGGCAATAACTCATCAAAGCGGGTAAAGCTTGAATAATAAATATGTTCGTAGTAATCCATGATAGGGATTTGCGCTTCACCAAGAGTCGACCAATTCCAATAGCGCAGTGCCATGGCGCTCAGTGCTAAAGCACAAAAACACAACCAAAATGCGCTGCGCGAATTAAGTATTTTAAGTAGGAAAATAGCTAACAGGGGGAAGAGAATATAAAACTGCTCTTCAATACACAGCGACCAGGAGTGAGTAAACGTCTGCCCCGGTTGCATGCCAATATTTTGTACAAAGGTTAAAAAAGACCAAAGCGGTGCGCTGACGGTACCTGACAGAGTTTCAGCAAATATAAAATAACTGGCCAGGACCACATAATAATTGGGCAGGGTGCGTAGCAGGCGGCGTGCGTAAAAGCGGCCAAGTGAAAACTTGCCAGATTTGTTGATTTCGCCCAGCACCTGGTTGCCAATTAAATAACCGCTGAGCACAAAAAATAAATCTACACCCACCCAGCCCAGGTTGCTGACAAAGCCGAACAGCGGCTCGCGGCTAACGACTACCTTGTAGTGATAGATAAGTACCAACAAAATGGCCAGCGCGCGCAGGCTATCTAAACCTGGTAAGCGGGTTGATTGACCAGGGGAGGGCATATTTATTCCTTGAGTATTATGGTTCCAATATAACGAGAATTGTTGGGGTAAAAGGGAACATGATAGTTCCCTTGGGGGAATAGAAATTCTGCGGGAAGTGTAAAGCTTGGCAGCGCGCTTATCCAGATTAATCCGCCTGATATTTAGCGGCGGGCTTATCCAGGGTTTTAATTTGAATATTGCGGAAATATACCTCCGAACCCTCGGACTGGATCTGAAACTTTCCGCGGGTTAGTGGTTGGTACTTGTCATTGACAGGTTCGCGTGAATTATAAGCGCGCAGAACCTCATGGCCGTTAACGCGATGGATCAGGGTGTTGCCGTCGCTGATAATTTCCAGCGTATTCCATTCACCCTTGGGCTTTTCATACAAACCGAGTTTTAGAATGCGTGCCGCTATGTCTTTATGCAGCGGCAAGCTCGGATCATAGCGATAAAACTTCCAGTCGCCTTCGTTGGCATCGCCCACGTTGGCATCAACGATCACGCCGTCCAGGCTGTGGTAATCGCCGCAGTCACCCTCTTGAATTTGAAATTCGTGGCTGCGCATCCAATGGCCGCTTTGCGCTCCCTGGGGACCAACCGCAAAATAGAGCAGGCCGCTGTCGCGCTGTACCTGCTCACGTGGTGGCCATTTTTTTTCGCCCCACTTCATTTCAAATTTCAAGTGAAAATTTTCAAACTCATCGATGCTGGTCAAACCACCCCATTCCTCACCCGACACCCTGATCATACCGTCAACTACCGAAAAGACGCCTTTAGGGTCGTTATTCAAACCGCGCGGCTTGTGTTTGGATACCAGATCGTAAGCATTGGTTTCTGGCTGAAAGCTAACGTAGGGCTCCCAGCCGCTAAGGTCTTTACCGTTAAACAGGTTTTTCCATTCGCCTGCCCAGCTGCCGCCGGCGATCAATGAGAGGGTGAAAATAGATACAAGGTATTTCATGTGCAGCCCCTAAAGGTTGTTATTACTTTAAGGTGGAGCCTAATTATCCGGGTCATGGGAGTCCAGTGTTTACAGGGTGAATTACAATCCTTTACCAAGCCTGCAGATTCAGTGATAGAGGGCGAGCTTTTGCTTTAAAATTGCGCTTGATGATTGTGCTAAGTGAGTGTGGCAAATGGTTGTGGTCGATGAATGTGCCAAGCAGTTGTAGTGACGCTTGCACCCACGCAGGACTGGAGCAGCCCCGCCTTATTCCCTAGCGCTGAGTGCAGATTTCGGTTCCGTAATTGCCGCCTTTAAACTCGGGTTCGTAGTAATACTTTTTAAAAGTCCACTTGCCCTGGCTGGTCTTGCTAAAGCGCGCTATACCCGTGCCAAAGTCTTTGGGTTTAGGGGCAGTTAACGCAAAGTAAATTCCCATGGCGTCGCCCTGGGCGGCGGCCTGGCCCGGGTAGCTGCCGTAGTCGGGTACATCCAGTTGAAAACTGTAGGCTCCGTATTCGCCGCTGCTCTGACCTGGTACCAGTTTAAGGGTGACTGTGCCTGTGTATTTACCCTCGTGGCTGTCATCGCCTTCACAGGTGTAAGTGCCTGAGTAATCGGTGCCGATGAAAGGTTCCTGGGCGCTGGCCGCAAGGCTAATAAGGCAGGCCAGGCTCAGTAAAAGCGGATTAACTTTTGTCATGGTGTTATCCTAAGGGGCATGTTGTCGGTCATCATAAAACACAGCCAAGGGCATTGCTTAAGTATTCCTTAATTTTTTTACTGGATATTGCGGGGTTTGCTACCTCTGCTGTATTGGCTGTAATGC
>CBINKF010000131.1:0-7361 GCA_966251115.1 uncultured Cellvibrio sp. | reverse complement strand
CCCTCAATGTCTTATCCGCAGTGCGTTGCATCAGGGCGGCGAGAGGCCGCTCGCCAAGGCGGCGCAGTATACAGATTTTACTGTCTGGAGGCTAGCGGTAGTTGGTTGTATGAGTTGGCTGTATACTGCGCGCCTTTTTTACCCGCCCATTAACTTTGTCAGTTGTTTTCTGGCAGCGGGCCGCACGAGGTTAACCCATGTCCAGCGCACCCTTCGCCAATATCCGTATAGTTCTAGTGAATACCAGCCACCCGGGCAACATAGGTGGGGCCGCCCGCGCCATGAAGAATATGGGGTTGGATCGCCTGTATCTGGTGGAGCCAAAAGACTATCCATCTGATAAAGCCGTTTGGCGCTCTGCCGGAGCAACTGATGTGCTGGATAAGGCGGTGGTGGTGGAGACTCTGGATGAAGCCATTGCCGGCTGCTCGCTGGTGGTGGGCACCAGCGCGCGCGAGCGCCGCATTCCCTGGCCCTTGTTAGACCCGCGCCAGTGCGGCGAAAGCCTCTGGGCCGAGGCGCGCAGCCACGAGGTGGCGATTGTATTTGGTCGCGAAGATCGCGGCCTGACCAACGAAGAGCTGCACAAGTGCAACTACCATGTGCATATCCCCGCTAACCCTGAGTATTCCTCTCTCAACCTGGCCACCGCCGTGCAGGTGCTCTGCTATGAGGTGCGCATGGCCTATTTGAATGCGGAGGAGGGCAATACCCTGCCAGGCCACCAGTGGGATATGCCACCCGCCGATGCCGGTGCATTGGAAAACTACTATCAAACCCTGGAACAAACCCTGGCGGGCCTGGGTTTCCTCGACCCGGAAAACCCCAAGCAGACCATGACCCGCCTGCGCCGCCTGTACAACCGTGTGCGTATGGATCAGATGGAGCTGAATATTCTGCGGGGTGTGCTTACCTCCATGCAGAACTACACCTATTACACTGGCAAGGTGGTTGCCCAGCAGGGCTTGCAGGGGGATATAGAATCGCTGCGCAATGCCGCCAGAGCCCTTGGCGAGACCGTGGAAGAGTCGGCTAAGCCTGAATAGTGGGGCTTATCTTATTGATAGATTTGGAAAATCAATCGGCTGCCTAGCTTTTGTCCGTTGGAAAATGGGGAATACTTGAGTAAAATACTCGGGATTAATTGGGCGTCTGTTCTTTTGCGGGTTTTAACTGAGCAGGCCATAACCCCAGCCTCAGGATTTTGCTATGAGACTCACCACCAAAGGCCGCTACGCCGTTACCGCCATGTTGGATTTGGCGCTGCACAGCGATAAGGGCCCCGTTAGCCTGGCAGATATTTCTACCCGTCAGGGCATTTCCCTGTCCTACCTGGAGCAGCTTTTTTCCCGCTTGCGTCAATTCAAACTGGTGAAAAGCGTGCGCGGCCCGGGCGGCGGCTATCAGCTGATGACCAGCACTGCAGAAATTTCTGTGGCTCAGGTGGTGGATGCGGTGAGTGAATCCCTGGATGCCACCCGCTGCGAAGGGCAGGGTAACTGCCAGGAGGGCGAAGTGTGCTTAACCCACCATTTATGGCAGGACCTCAGCGCCCAGATCCACAAGTTTTTAAGCGGTATCAGCCTCGCCGACTTAGTGGCGCGGGTCGATATCCAGGCGGTGCGCGAGCGTCAGGACCAGCACCTGAACCAGCGCGTCGCTGAAGGGCATATTGCCCTTAGCGAAATTTTGTAAACCTTTTAACGCCAGTATTTTGTAGGTTATTGCGTGTCCCAACCCATTTACCTGGACTATGCCGCCACTACTCCGGTGGCGCCCGAAGTCGCTGCCAAAATGGCCGAATGCCTGACCCTGGATGGCATCTTCGCCAATCCCGCCAGTCGCTCCCACGGCTATGGCTGGCAGGCGGAGGAAAAGGTGGAGGAGGCGCGCGGCCAGGTGGCCAGCCTGATTAACGCCGACCCGCGCGAAATCGTCTGGACCAGCGGTGCCACCGAAGCCAACAACCTGGCGTTAAAGGGCGCTGCGGAAACTTATCGCAGCCAGCACCCCAGTGGCGGCCATTTAATTATCTCCGCCATAGAGCACAAGGCCGTACTCGACCCAGCTGCCTGGCTGGAAGCTCAGGGGTTTGCGGTCACCCGCCTGCAGCCGGATCACCAGGGTGTGATTAGCCCCGAGAACCTGAGCGCAGCCCTGCGGGAAGATACTTTTCTGGTCAGCCTGATGCTGGTCAACAATGAGCTTGGCAGCATAAACGATGTCCAAGGTTATAGCAGGCTTTGTAAGCCGCGCGGTGTCCTGCTTCATGTGGATGCCGCCCAGGCGGCCGGCAAGCTGGCGCTGGATGTTAAGGCCCTGGGTGTGGATTTACTCTCGCTCTCGGCGCACAAGTTTTACGGCCCTAAAGGCGTGGGTGCGCTCTATGTGCGCCGCGCGCCCGAGGTCAAAATCGCCGCGCAGATCCACGGCGGCGGCCACGAGCGGGGTATGCGCTCGGGCACACTGCCAACCCATCAGTGTGTGGGTATGGGCGAAGCGGCCGCCATGGCGCAAGCGCTGCTGGAGTCAGAGCCGGCGCGCATTCGCCAACTGCGCGAACGCCTCTGGCAGGGGCTGCAGGATCTGCCGGGCATTAAGCGCAACAGCCCGGAGCAGGGCGTGTGCGGCATTTTAAACCTGGCCTTTGGCGGTTGCGACGGTGAGATGCTGCTGATCTCGCTGCGCGACTTGGCGCTGTCGAGTGGCTCCGCCTGCAACTCAGCGAGCCTTTCGCCCAGCTATGTACTCAAGGCGATCGGCTTGTCCGACGCCGATGCCCAGGCCTCGCTGCGGCTGAGCCTGGGGCGCTACACCCGCGCCGACGAAATTGAATTTGCGATTGAAACACTGCGCACCTGGGTCACCAAGTTGCGCAAGGCCTAACCTAGAGGTTTGCCATGTCTGAACAAGTTGAACGTCTGATTAAAAAAGAGTATGCCGCGGGTTTTACCACCCAAATCGACTCGGAAACCCTGCCGCCAGGGTTGAATGAGGACGTAATCCGTTTTATCTCCGCCAAAAAGAAGGAGCCGGAGTGGCTGCTGGAGTGGCGCCTCAAGGCCTATCACGCCTGGCTGGAAATGAAAGAGCCCAAGTGGGCCCATGTGAAGCACGATGAAATCGACTTCCAGGCGGTGTCCTATTACTCGGCGCCCAAAAGCATGGCCGATCGCCCAAAAAGTTTGGACGAAGTTGACCCTGAATTACTCAAAACCTACGAGAAGCTCGGCATTCCCCTGCACGAGCAGGCGGCACTCGCCGGCGTGGCTATGGATGTGGTGTTTGATTCGGTTTCTGTGGTCACCACCTTCCGCGAAAAGCTGGCCGAAGTGGGCGTAATTTTCTGCTCCATCAGCGAAGCGGTAGAAAAGCACCCGGAGCTGGTTAAGCAGTATTTGGGCTCAGTGGTGCCGCAAAAAGACAACTACTATGCCGCGCTCAATTCGGCGGTATTTTCCGACGGCTCCTTTGTGTATATCCCCAAGGGTGTGCGCTGTCCTATGGAGCTTTCCACCTACTTCCGCATCAACGAAATGAACACCGGCCAGTTCGAGCGCACTTTGATTGTGTGTGATCAAGGCGCTTATGTGAGCTACCTCGAAGGCTGCACCGCACCCCAGCGCGATGAAAACCAGTTGCACGCTGCGGTAGTGGAATTGGTCGCGCTGGACAACGCTGAAATTAAATACTCGACCGTGCAAAACTGGTATCCGGGCAACGAGGAAGGCAAGGGTGGTATCTACAACTTTGTGACCAAGCGCGGTATCTGTCACACCAACGCCAAAATCTCCTGGACCCAGGTAGAAACCGGCTCGGCCGTCACCTGGAAATACCCCAGCTGTATTTTGCGCGGCGACAACAGTGTGGGCGAATTCTACTCGGTGGCGCTGACCAACAATTTCCAGCAGGCCGACACCGGCACCAAGATGATCCACATCGGCAAAAATACCCGCTCGACGATTATTTCCAAGGGTATTTCTGCCGGTCGATCTTCCAACGCCTACCGCGGCCTGGTGCGTATGAATCCGGGTGCGGAAGGCGCGCGCAACTACACCCAGTGCGATTCGCTGTTAATTGGCGACAAGTGCGGCGCACACACTTTCCCTTATATCGAAAGTAAAAACCCCACGGCGGTAATCGAACACGAAGCCACCACTTCAAAAGTGAGTGAAGACCAGATGTTCCTCTGCCAACAGCGCGGCCTGGATGCCGAAAAAGCCGTGTCCATGATCGTCAACGGTTTCTGCCGCGAAGTATTTAAAGAGCTGCCGATGGAATTCGCTGTAGAAGCGGGCAAGTTGTTAGAAGTAAGCCTGGAAGGTTCCGTAGGCTAAGAATACTTGCACCACTAATCCCCATATGAGCTCCCCGAGCATTGGAGGAAAATTGGTGGCAAGCGTACAGGAGGTACGCTTGAGTGACGTCGCGACAGGAAGTCGCGTCGGAACGACAGCTATTTTCCGAAACGCGCAGGAAGCAGGAGCGATTTGGGTCGCGTTTCTTTTGGTTACTTTTCTTTGGCGAGACAAAGAAAAGTAACTCGCCAGCAGGCGAAAACAGTTTTCAAAATTGAAACTGGTTCCTCGCTAAGCGAGTGAGCAACTAAAGCAAATTTATCGGATTTAAAATTTATGTTACGCATCATCGACCTTCAGGCCAAAGTGGAAGACAAAGACATTCTCAAAGGGTTGAGTCTAGAGATTAAACCCGGCGAAGTTCACGCCATTATGGGCCCCAACGGCGCCGGCAAAAGCACCCTGGGCAATGTGCTCTCTGGCCGTGAAGGTTATGAAGTGACTGGCGGCAGCGTCGAGTTTAATGGCAAAGATTTGTTTGAACTGGAAATTGAAGAGCGCGCCCGCGAAGGCTTGTTTCTGGCATTCCAATATCCGGTGGAAATTCCCGGGGTAAGCAATATGGAATTTTTAAAAGCTGCCGTAGATGCCAAGCGCAAGCATTGCGGTGAGGCTGAATTGTCGGCGGTGGAATTTATGAAGCTCGCGCGTGAAGCCAGCAAAAAAGTTAATCTGGATCAGGCCTTTTTAAAGCGCGGTGTTAACGAGGGCTTCTCCGGCGGTGAGAAAAAACGCAACGAAATTATGCAAATGATGCTGCTCGAACCCAGCCTGTGTATTCTCGACGAAACCGACTCAGGTTTGGATATCGATGCCCTGCAAGTGGTGGCCAATGGTGTAAACGCCATGCGTTCACCGGAGCGCAGCTTTATTGTGGTTACCCACTACCAGCGCTTGCTGGATTACATAGTGCCGGATTATGTACACGTGTTGGCCAACGGCAAAATTGTTAAAACTGGCGGCAAAGAGCTGGCGCTGGAGCTGGAAGAAAAAGGCTACGGCTGGCTTGAACAGGTGGCGGTGTAGCCATGAGTGAGTTTCAACAACAAGCCCTGCGCCTGGCAGCGCAACAGCAGAGCCTACCTTGGTTGGAAACGCTGCGAGCGCAAGCGGCGGATAGCTGGCTGGGCACAGCTTGGCCGACGCGCAAAACCGAACACTGGAAATACACGTCGCTGCAAAGCCTGCAAAAAAATATTCCGCAGGCGTTAAATCAGTCTGCAACAGTGGATGTTGCGGCGCTGGATTTAATGCCCTTGGATGCGACCCGCCTGGTATTTGTGAACGGTGTATTTTCTGCAGCGCAATCATCCGAGTTACCTGTCGGCGTCACCCTGTTTTCGCAGGCGGATAGCGCGCAACAAGCGCTGATAAAAGAGCACCTGGGCACAGTAGTGGAGGGTGAGCAGCATTTGTTTGCGACCCTGAACAATGCCTGGGTTAATGAAGGTGTACTGGTGCATGTGGCGCGCAATCAACAGCTGGCCAAACCCATTTATCTGGTGAACATCAGCGGTGCGACCTCCGAACCTGTGAGTAGCAATCAGCGTTTGCTGGTGGTGCTGGAAGACAACGCCAAGGCCGAATTGATCGAACACTTTTTGTCGACTGACGAAGCGCAAAACGGTTTTGTGAATGCCCTCACCGAACTGGTGGTGGGCGATAACGCCAGCATGCAACACTACCGTTTGAATCTGGAACAGGAAAATGCCCAGCATATAGGCGGTGTTCACGCCAAGCTGCTGCGCAACGCGCGCTTGCGCGGTTTTACCCTGTCGCTCGGCAGTGCGCTTAAGCGTATCGACTATCAGATTAACCATCGCGGCCAGGGCGCCGAGCTGGATTTGCAAGGTGTGTATTTACCGCGCAACCAGCAGATGGTGGATTACCACACCAACGTTTGCCACTGGGTGCCGCACTGCACCACCAACGAAGTGTTTCGCGGCATAGTGGGGGATTCGGCCCAGGCTGTTTTTAATGGTCGCATTTATATCCACGAAAATGCGCAAAAAACCCTGGCGGAATTAAGCAACAAAAATCTGCTCACCTCCAACAAGGCCGAGGTCAATACCAAGCCCGAGTTGGAAATTTACGCCGACGATGTCAAGTGCGCCCACGGTGCCACTGTGGCCCAGCTAAACGCCAATGCGCGCTACTATTTGCAGAGTCGTGGCCTGTCGCGCAGTGAAGCCGATGTGATGCTGAGTTTTGGTTTTGTGAATGAATTGCTGGAGCAGATCGCCGAGCCAGCGGTGCACGATTACCTGTTGCCGCGCCTGGCGGAGCTGTTTGGCCGCGAACAATTTTTGCTTGAGTGGGCGACCGCAGCTAATGGGGTTGCCGACCTGTAATTGAGATGATTATGACTGTTGCTAAGCCCACAACCACCGAGCTTAAAAAAACTCCGTTTGATGTGGAGAAAATCCGCGCGGATTTTCCTATTTTGCATCAGCAGGTGAATGGTCAGCCGTTGGTGTATCTGGATAACGCCGCCACCACACAAAAGCCCAATGCGGTGATTGATGCGATCAGCGATTACTATCGCACTGACAACTCCAATGTGCACCGCGGCGCCCACACTCTGGCCGATCGCGCCACGGTAAAATTTGAAGCGGCGCGGGACAAGGTCGCGCAATTTATTAATGCCCCCAGCGCCAAACAAATTATCTGGACGCGCGGTACTACCGAGAGCATCAACCTGGTAGCCAGCAGTTGGGCGCGAACTTTTTTAAAAGCCGGTGAGCGCATTCTGGTATCGGCTATGGAGCATCACTCCAATATAGTGCCCTGGCAGATGGCGGCCCAGGCTGTGGGCGCTAATGTTGAGCCAATCCCGGTGGATGCCACTGGCACCATCGACCTGCAAGCCTTTGATGCGCTGTTGGATGATCGGGTGAAGTTGGTGGCAGTGGGCCATGTGTCCAACGCCATGGGCAGCATTAATCCGGTGGAAGCGATTATTGCAAAAGCGCACGCCGTAGGCGCGTTGGTATTAATCGATGG